>JANNRU010000617.1:0-6024 GCA_031401755.1 Acidobacteriota bacterium
GAAAATCGCGGCCCCGCACGGGGCCGCGCCCGCCGAGACGTCAGGCACGTAGAATCGCCGGGGCCGCATCGAGTTCGTCAACCGGCGCCTGATGCTCGGGCAAGTGCGGCGACCGGTGCGCCAGGCTTGCGATCAGCGCCCCGACGCGCCGGTGGCCTCGCGAGTTCCAGTGCACGTCGTTGCGTTTGTAATCGCCCGAGTCCAGATGCTCGGCGAGCGGGACGAAGGTGACGCCGAGACGCACGCACAACTCTCGCACCCGGCGATCGGGCAAACCGACGTCGAACGCGGCGTTTGGCGGCGCCAAGCCGGACAGCTCCGCGAGGCGGGATCCACCGAGCTGCGACGGATCAGGGATCGTGATCACGACCAGTCGCGCTCGCGCTGCCGCGCACAGATCCCGCCCTTGCGCAACCAGGAACTCACAGGCCGACCAGACACGATCGGAAAACGGCCCGGGGCAGGAGAACTCGGCCAACCGCCGCAAATAGGGGCGCTTGCCGCTGGTAGTCCACGGTGCGGCGGTCACGTGCTCGGTCACGATCTCCCACGAATCCGCTTCGTTTCTTCGGCGGACGAACGGCATCCGGTAGTGGTCGAGATTCGGGCACAGGTTTTCGTAGGGGTCGTTCCCGTGGTAGATGAACCAGATCACGAGTTTTCCCGAAAGGCGCTCGGCGACCCGGCGCATCCAAATCAACTCATGAACCATGTTGTATCCGACCGTGCCAATCGCTTTGACGCGAACTCCTCCCGCGTGGCGCAGATAGAGGTCGCGGTCGTCGATGCCGTAACCAAAGGCGAACGAGTCGCCGACGACCACGACCTTCGCCTCTTCGATCGATCCCGCCCCGCGCCACCCGTCGGCGTCGGTGGTCACGCGGAACACCCCATCGGCGCGTCCGCGCGCGTGCAGGTTCGGTCGGGAGCGCCAGCCGACCTCGGGCGCGAACTCGATCATCTGGTCCCAAGTCAGCGGCGTCGGTCCGACGCGCACGACGAGAGCATGAAGCCCCCGCGTCAGTCCGGAGACGATCCAGAACGGGAGAGCCAGCAAGATCGCGGGCAGTACGAGGACCAGCCCGGCGATCATCCCTGCCACCGCGAGAAGGAAGCGAATCACGAGTGCCTCAATATAACGTGTAGATGCGCGTCGGAAACGCGCGACCGCCCTCCGTGTCGCTGACACGCAGGAGGACAAGGAACGGCACGAGGCACAAGGCCCACACGCGCCCACCACCGAACGACCAGCGGATGAAATCGCGCAGGCCGCCGCGCGCGGAACCGGGGCCGTCCCAGAGACTTGCGTAGTGTGCGGGATCGAGCGTATGCCGCTCGACCCAGAGCGACTCTCCAGTTCGTGGCTTCTCGCGAGAGATCGACGACCCGGCCAGGCCTACGCAGCCGATCACGGTCGCGTGAGCTGCGCGCAGCACGATCGAGCGCACGCCACGCGCGGCGCGGCGCGTCACCCTCACGTAGAGATCGTACAAGACAGCGAACACCTCCGGGCGCCAGATGGAGAGCAACAGGAGGATCCCGGCCGCCGTCGCCGCGGTCGCAGCGACGGCGATCTGCCCACCCCCGCCGAGCGCCAGGGAGCCCAGTGCGACGAGGGCTCCCAGGGCCGCGCCGAACGCGGACAGCCAACTGCGGTCGGCCGGTTCCGGCAGCACGATCATCGCGCTCTCCGTTCAGTCGAGGACGTAACGTGCACGATACATCTCCGCATCTTCGACCAAACCGGCAGGTTGCCGGCACTTTTCCAGAAGGAAATCCTCGACGACGAGGAGATCCATGTCGGTAGCCATGAAACAACGATAGGCATCTTCCGGCGTGCCCACGATCGGCTCGCCACGAATATTGAAGCTCGTGTTGACCACGACCGGGCAACCGGTCTGCTCGAAGAAACGCCGCATCAGACGGTAGTAGCGGCCGTGGCGAACTTCATCGACCGTCTGGATGCGCGCCGAGTAGTCGACATGCGTGATCGCCGGCAGCGTCGAGCGCGGGACCGCGACGCGGATGCGCAAGTCCGGGTCTTCCATCTTTCTCCGGGCCTCGGCGTCGATCTCGGTCCGCAACGCCTCCCGCACCGGTGCGACGAGCAGCATGTACGGACTCTCCTGGCCTGGCTCGAGTTCGAAGATCTCGTGGGCCTTTTCCGCCAGGACGCAGGGCGCGAACGGTCGGAACGACTCGCGAAACTTGATCTTCAGGTTCATCGCCTGCTGCATCGAAAGCGATCGCGGATCGCCGAGGATGCTACGGCAGCCGAGGGCGCGCGGTCCGAATTCCATCCGACCTTGAAACCACCCGACGATTTGTCCATCGGCCAGGGCCCGCGAAACCCGATCGAGCAGCGACGCTTCGTCCTCGATCCGCTCGTAGCTCGCGCCCATCGAGTCGAGCAACAGCTCGATGTCATTCGAGGCGAAACGCGGCCCCAGCAGGGAACCGCGCTGCGCATCTCCGGCGACTCGGCGACGCGGCGTGCCCATGCGGTGGTGGCAGACGAGTAGCGCGGCACCCACCGCACCTCCCGCGTCACCCGCGGCAGGCTGGATCCACAGCCGGTCGAACGGCCCCTCTCGCAGCACGCGTCCGTTGGCCACGCAGTTCAGTGCCACGCCGCCGGCGAGCGTGAGGTTCGCCGAGCCCGTGACCCGGTGCGCCTCGCGCGCGGCGCGCAGCACGACCTCTTCGCAGACCACCTGGATCGAGGCCGCGAGGTCCATCTCTTTTTGCGTGATCGTCGCCTCCGGTTGCCGGGGCGGGCCGCCGAAGCGCTCGTGGAAGCGCTCCGAGGTCATGGTCAGCCCGCCGCAGTAGTCGAAGTAGCTCATCTCGAGCCACAGCGAACCGTCCTCCGAGATCTCGGCGACCGTTCCGAGAATTGAATCGACGAAACGGGGAGTTCCGTAGGGCGCCAGGCCCATGAGCTTGTATTCCCCGGAGTTGACTTTGAATCCCGCGTAGTAGGTGAACGCGGAGTAGAGCATCCCCAGCGAGTGCGGGAAACGCATTTCGCGCTCGAGCTTCAATCCCGAACCGCGGCCGTGACCGATCGAGCTCGTGGCCCACTCGCCCACCGCATCGAGCGTGAGAATTGCTGCCTCCTCGAACGGCGACGGAAAGAAGGCGCTCGCCGCGTGGGCCTCGTGGTGGTCGACGAACAGCGTCTCGACGCCGCCGACGCCGAGCGCCTGCGCGATCTGTCGCGGAAGGTCGAGTTTGTGGTTGGCCCACAGTGGGGCGGCTTCCGCGAACGATGCGAATCCGCCGGGGGCCGCAGCAAGCCACGTCTCGAGCAGCCGGTCGAATTTGACCATCGGCTTTTCGTAGAACGCGACCGAGGTCAGATCGCGCGCCGCGATGCCGGCCTCGGCCAGACAGTAGGCCACCGCGTTGCGTGGGAAGCCCGGATCGTGCTTGACGCGGGTGAAGCGCTCCTCCTGGGCGGCCGCCACGATCTCCCCGTCGCGGACCAGCGCAGCGGCGGAATCGTGGTAGAAGGCAGATAGTCCAAGAATGTAATTCGGCATTTTCCCGTGTCTTGTCGCACGCTCGGACCGCACTATAATGCCTCGCCGCCTTATGTTCCCGCGGCCCGGAGCTCCCCTTGGAAGCCTCGATGTCGTCCGGACCGCGTCAACTTGCGGCCCCCGGGCCCAGCGGAAAGATAGGAGACTGGCTCGGCGCGATCAAACAGCTCATCCGCGGGGTCGAGTTGCCGTACGATCGGACGAACCCGGCGATCTTCGACAAGGACGACTATCTCAACGGCTATACCGGGGAGTTCCTACTCGCCTTGGCCAGTGCGGGAGAGATCGACCTGCGCGGCATCATCGCCGGAACGCTCTGGCCGGAAGCCGACCCGGACGAGATCCTCGCCGGGCATCGAGAGTACGCGGCCAAAGCCCGCCGCAGCGGCCTGCGCAATGTGCCGGAACCGGTGGCCGGCGCGTTCCGCGCGTTGCGTCAGCCGGCGTCCTCGAACATCGCTGAAACCACAGCGCTCGATTCGCCCGGCGCCCGACTGATCGTCGACGAGGCGCGCAAAGCGAGCCCGGAAAAACCGTTGGTCGTGGTCGCCGGGGGTTCGTTGACTACCGTGGCCTGCGCCTATCTGATCGATCCCTCGATCGCCGACCGGGTCATCGTTTCCGCAGCGCTCGGACGCGAGCAGGACATGGGGGACTACAACGGCTTCGTGGACGGCTGGTCGGCCTACATCGTGCTCCGGCAGTTGCGTTACGTTCAGTTTCCGGTCGGCATCGGCGCGCCGGAGGTTCCCAAACGACGCTTCAAACGCCTGCCGGACAACGAGTTTCGCGACTGGTTGATCGACAAGCACGCGCCGTACTCGAATCTCCCCGCCGGCACCGACGTGGACGGCGCGCCGGCGATCTCGCTCGTTCGTAGCGACTTCGCAGCCCGAGCGCGCCGCGTCAGCTTCGATCGCTGGTCGTCCAAGGCGATCCGCGGGATCCCGCACCTCGCGGTCGCGCATTACCCGACGTTCAAGCCTGACCCCCAAGGAACCGCGCTTGTCGTGACCCGCGCGAGGTCGAGCGTGGCCACCGCCGAGTTCTGGCGGGCGATGCGCAACCCGAAGATCTGGTAGGCCGTCAGCTCCGGGACCGCAGTGCCCGCCTCAACTTCCCGAGGCCGCTGCGCAGCGGCGGCGGCAGTGCGCCCTTGACCCGCTCCCGCCACGCCCCCTCGGCGCGGCCCGGTAGCTCTCGCGCGACGACTTCTTCGTAGAACCTCCGGTCGGATTCATGATCGCGGATCAGATAGGCCGGATGTCGCAACGGGAAATCGACCGACCCGACCGGCATCCCCGAACGCCAGTCGTCCGGTGACGTCGTGTGTGTCGCCCCCTCGCCGAATCCGATGTTCGAAAGCAAGGCCGCATGCGGGGTCGCGGTGAGCCCGCTCTGTGTCCAGACCGAGTAGGTCCACTGGTAGTCCCAGTAGTCGCAGTCCCCTCCGGCCTGGTGGGCGCGATCGAAAATCCGCGTCCAACTCTCGGCGGCGCGCTCGTTACCGAGCAGTTCGACGAGCCAGGATGTCCGGCGCAGCTCGGGCCACGAACGCAACTCCGGGTCGTAGTGCCGCCACGCCCGGCGCCACGTGGCCCAGCCGCCGCCGCAGTTGGGAAAGCCTGAGAAGAAGTAGCTGTAGCGACCGCATTCGGTCTGACGCAAAAACCGATGCCCGCTGATCTGCATCACGCGCTCGTCGTCGCTGAAGCGCTCGAGCAGCTCGTCGCAGAAACGGAAGAACGAAGGCTCCGGGACGCAGTCATCCTCGAGCACGATCGCCCGGTCGACCTGCTCGAAGACCCGGGAGATCCCGGTCGCCGGTCGGCGCCCGCAGCCCAGATTTTCGTCGGCGAAATCCCGATGCACTTCGCAGTCCCAGTCGACTCGTTCGACCACGGCCCGCGCCGCAGCACAGCGCTCCGCCTCCCCTGCCCGCTCCGCCCGCGCCCCGTCCGCGATCAGGAACAGCCGCTTCGGCCGCGCCCGCCGGATCTCCGCGAACACCCGCGCCGTCAACTCCGGCCTTCGAAACAGGATCAACACCACGGGAGAAAAAATGGGGTCAGGCACCTTTTTGATGCTCTCGGGGATGACGGGCTAGGACGGTCAGATATAGGCCCACCAGACGGCGATCGAGCAAGCGATACCAGGCCTCCCGGAGTCCGACGCGGGCCAGGAGTCGTCCGATCTGTCGGACGGCCAGGAGGACTCCATAGCTCGGCAACGGTTCGATCCAGCGCGAGTGGAACGAACTCACGCGCACGTCTCCGAAGACGCGGCCCAGTTGCGATCGCAGCTCATGGGGCAGCATCCAGAACTCGTAGGGTTGCCCCCACTTTCGCCGGTCCCCGTAAAAATAGTGGCGCTTCCAACGCCCGTTGGGCGTGGTCAAGACCAGCATGCCGCGGCCGGGCACGAGTAACCTGTGAATGTTCTGGAAGAAGGCATCCTGGTCGAGCACGTGCTCGACGAC
>JANNRU010000618.1:0-3044 GCA_031401755.1 Acidobacteriota bacterium
ACCAGGAAGGGCGGCGGCGCCACCTCGGTCGCCTCGAGAAGGTTCAGCACCGTCCAGCCCGAGGTTCCGCCGATCTCGATCGGCAGGCGGCCCGTACGGACCGAGACCCGCCTGGTAATGTCGGCAAAATTCGCGCGTGGAGTCGTCAGGTTCGCAATCAGGGTCTGCGATCCTGACCTGACAAGATGCGGACCTTGGGCGTAAGCCGGGTCTCCGGAAACGACACGAACGTCGTAGTCGGCGTTCGGGAGTTCGACTTGCCACTTCCGTGGCGCCACTGCGAACACGAACGTGTCGAGATCGTTCGTGGCTGTCGTGGCGCGATCTCGACTCGGCAGCGCCTGATCCCAACCCCGGCGGGTGCTCGCGCTGAAGATCGCTCCGGCGTCCTTCGTGTAGCCTGCGGGTATCGGCGAACTCTCCGGCTGGAAGTTGACCCGCAGTCCGTCACACGCATTCCCCAGCCCGTCACCGTCTCGATCGCGTTGATCCGGATTCGCTCGCGCCGGGCAGTTGTCCGATCCGCCACAGACTCCGTCGCCGTCCACGTCGTTCGCCGTGTCGGTCGAGCACGGGTCGCAGTCGTCACCCCGCCCGTCGGCGTCCGTGTCGACCTGACTCGGATTCGCGATCAGCGGGCAGACGTCGGATGGGTTCGGCACGCCGTCGCCTTCCAGTTCTGGCGGAGCGCTCGAAACGACGACGTAGTTGAGTACCTGGACCCCGGCGGGGCCACCCAACTCCAACGTCAGCCGTCCGTCCAGCACTTCGAGGGTCACTCGGCGTTCGATGAACTGACCGAGCCCGGTCGACTCGTCGGCCACGACGGTTTGGCCCTCCAACGTCACCCGTTGGGGCCCTTGAGCGTATTGAGCGTCGCCGACCGAGAGAGCGATCTCGTAGGCGCCCGGCGGGACCGCCAGCTCCCACGTCGCCGGAATTTCGGCGTGGGCCATCGTGTCCAGCACCTGTGGGACGGCTCGATCGCGTTCCCGAGTCGAGACCGGGATGCTCCAACCCCACCCGCGTCCCGCGTCGAACACCGCGCCGCTGTCCGCCAGCCAACCGGCCGGGATCATCGATGTCGCGGGCTGGAAGTTCACCGATACCAGGAACGGGGGCGGTGCGACCTCGAGAGCCTCGAGGTAGTTCAGCACGGTCCACCCAGTGGTTCCCCCGATCTCTACGGGCAGCCGACCGTCGCGAACCGAAATCCGCTGCGTGGATTCGGCGAAGGTCATTGCAGCCGTCGGCTGATCGTCGATCAGCGGCTTGCCCACCGAACGCACCCGATGCGGGCCCTGCGGGTAGGCCGGATCCCCCGAGACGACGTGAAGGTCGTACTCGCCATTGGGCAGTTCGATCTGCCAGCGTCGATGAGGGACGCTGAAGACGAACGTGTCCTTCTCGATCGGTGCGCTGGTCACTCGCTCACGCGTGGCCAGCCCCAGATCCCAACCGTGGCCGACACTAGGGTTGAAGGTCGCGCCGCTGTCCTTGCTCCAACCTGCCGGGGTTGCGGCCGAACCGGGCTGGAAGTTCACACGCAATGGGTCGCAGGCATTGCCCGAACCGTCCCCGTCCCGGTCCTGCTGGCCCGGGTTAGGAGCGGTGGGGCAGTTGTCGTGATCCCCGCAGACACCGTCGGCATCGACATCGTCGGCGGGATCGGCGGGGCACGCGTCGCAGAGATCGCCTCGTCCGTCGCCGTCCAAGTCCCCCTGTCCAGCGTTCGCCAAGGCAGGACAGTTGTCGACGCCGCCGCAGGCGCCGTCGCCGTCCTGGTCGTTCGTCGGATCCGTCGGGCAGTCGTCGCAGGCATCACCGCGGCCATCCGCATCCGCGTCGACCTGGGTCGGGTTCGCGATCAGCGGGCAGAGATCAGCGCCGTTCGCCACGCCATCGCCATCGGCATCCAACGCCGCCGCGGCGACCACGGCGTAGTTCAGGACCTGAATCTCGCCCGTGCCGCCCAGCGCGAGCGTCAGCCGACCGTCGGAGACCTCCAAGGCCACGTGGCGTTCGAGGAACTGTCCTGCGGCGATCGATTCGTCCGCGACCACCAGGCGCTGCTCCACCGACACCCGCTGGCCCGGACGGGCGTACTGCGCATCGCCGAGCCCGAACCAGAGATCGTAGATCCCGTTCGGAACGACCAGCTCCCACGTTGCCGCTGTCGACACATGCGTCATGGTGTCCAGGATCTGGGGAACCTCCGCGCCGCGGTCTCGCATCGGCACGGCAACGTTCCACCCGAAACCGCGCTCTGAGTCGAACACTAACCCGGTGTCCGCTTGCCAACCTGCGGGGGTCACCGATGCCGCCGTTTGGAAGTTCACGGACGCGAGGAATCCGGTTGATGCGGCCTCCGTGGTCTCCAGGAGATTCAGGACGCTCCACGCGCTGGTGCCACCCAAGTCGATCTGCAGTCGGCCGTTACGAACCGCCACGCGGCGGTTCGACTCGACGAACGTCATCGCCTCGGTGGTCACATCATCGATCAGGTGTTCGGTCCCCGCGCGCACACGATGCGGGCCCTGACGGTAGGATGCGTCGCCCGACACCACGCGCACGTCGTAATCCGCGTTGGGCAGCTCGATTTGCCACCGCCGCGCGGGGGACACGTTATAGACGAACGTATCCAACTCTCCGGGCGCTGCGGTCGCGCGGTCTCGGCTGGACACCGACGCGGTCCAACCCCGGCCGCTGGCTGCGCTGAACACTTCTCCGGCATCTTTCGAATAGCCTGATGGAACCGGCGAACTCGCCGGTTGGAAATTCACGCGCAGCGGATCGCACGCGTTGCCCTGTCCATCTTCATCGCGGTCGGCTTGATCCGGATTGGGACGCGTCGGACAGTTGTCCACCCCTCCACACAGCCCGTCCTCATCCTCATCGTCCGTCGGGTCCGTCGGACACACGTCGCAGGCATCGCCGACGCCGTCGCCGTCTCCATCCGTCTGGGGCCCGGATGCGAGATCCGGGCAGCGGTCGCACGCGTCTCCGAGCCCGTCGTCGTCCCTGTCGGATTGATCGGCGTTCGC
>JANNRU010000619.1:0-14246 GCA_031401755.1 Acidobacteriota bacterium
GCGCCGGATTCGCGCCGATCGCCCCCGCCGGATCGATCCAGGCAACCATGACTTTGAGTGGGACGAAGCTCCCCGCCGGAACCTGGAAGGCGTAGACTCGCGTCTGGGCATCGGCGATCGAGTCGGTTCGAACCGTTCGACCGACGCCGCCGTCGAGCAGCAGGTTGTCGACCGGCTCCTTGACCCTCAGATAGCCCCAGCCGTACTGATAGTCCGGACCGAACGGGCCGCGGTCCTGAGCGAAGTTGAGCAAGAGCGCCTTGACCAGAGCGGTTTTCGGCGTGGTGCCGTAGAGTTTGCGGTACTGATCGATCAGTTGACCGGCCGCACCCGAAACGGCGGGTGCCGCGAACTCGGTGCTCGTCCCCGAGCCGTAGGTTCCGGGCGAATAAACCGCGGAGTAGACGCCGCGACCGTGCGCCACGAGATCGGGCTTGATCCTCCCGTCGTCGGTCGGCCCCCAGCAACTGAACGCGGTCATGAAGCCGTAGTCCACCGCTCCGACGGTGATCGTGTTCTTTCCGGTGCCCTGGGGGTCAATGCAATCGAAGTAGGGATTCTCGGCCGGGTAACTCGGATACCACGTGCCGTCGTGGTTGGTCGATCCGGGACCCTCGCTTCGATCGTCCCCCGCGGTGAACACGGTGACCAGCGTCTGCCCGGCCAAGTCGATCGAACGGATTGCGTTGTCGAACGCCGCCGCGTTCGAACCGTAGGCACCGAAATCGCTCTGAAACCCAGCGTTCATCCACGGCGGGACACCGGAGGGATAAAATCCGATGAAACTGCCCCACGAGTTGTGGGCAACTACCACTCCGCTCGCTGCGGCGCTGATGAATTCCGTGTTCGAGGCGGTCGGGTTCCACGCAGTGATCGTCGCTTGTGGACAAAATCCGCGCGACAGTTCGGGATCGCTCGGCGAGACTCCCTTGCCAACCATCAGGCCGGCGACAAAGGTCCCGTGGTTTCCTGTATTCCCCTCCGCGATCGTCGCGCGTGGGCTCAGCTCAGCGTGCGGCGCCCACGGCGCCGAGCCGTCCCACATCCCGAATTTGACCCCGCTGCAACGCAGGTCGTAGGGTGCTGTCTGAACGGGAAGGCCCCCGCTCTCGAACGTCTGGGGAAAGTCGGCAGGGGTCCAGGAAGCCGTGAGCGCCACGAGCACCGCGGCCACGGAACGACAAGTTTTCGGCATCATGATCGACTCCACTGGACCGGACGGGGCTGACGTGAGCGCAACTCGCCCCGTCGGAACGCTTCGCCCTCTTATACAACACGTTGCCCGACGATGTCGGGCTCCCTTCGAAATCGGGGATCCGCCGCGCTTTCGCCAGGGGAGTAAGATCTTCCGATGCCCCGCGCACCCCATTTTTCACCCGGCCTTTCCGCCATCGGTGGCTCGGTTTTTTCAGCCCTGGCCCACCGGCTGGCTACCTATCGCGGCGAGATCTACCCCTTGCACGTCGGCGACACCTGGCTCGAACCGGTCGATGGTTGTCGGATGGAAGATCTACTCGCGGCCGACAACCCCGATATGCACCGCTATTCGCCGCCGCGCGGGCTGCGCCTGCTCAGCGAAGCCATTGCCGAGCGCTCTCAACGGCGGACGGGGGTCGCCACCGACGCGCGCGACGTTCTCGTCACCGCAGGCGCGACCGGGGGGCTCGGCGCCGTGATGGGAGCGATTCTCGAGCCCGGCGACGAGGTGCTCGTGCTCGCGCCCTACTGGCCGTTGATCCTGGGCATCGTTCGCTGCTTTCATGCCGAGCCGGTCATCGTGCCGATCTTCGGCGAGGGAACGACCGCGAGTGCGATCGTGACGCGGCTCGCGCAAGCGCTCAGTCCGCGCACCGCCGCGCTTTACGTGAGTACCCCGAATAACCCGACGGGTCGCGTACTGCCGCGTGAATGGCTCGAAGCAATCGTCGAGTTTGCGCGTCGGGAAAGATTGTGGGTCGCCTCCGACGAAGTCTACGAGGATTACGTCTATCGGGGCGAGCACGTCTGGTGTCGGGCACTGGCCCCGGAGCTGACGTTTTCCGTGCACTCGTTCTCCAAGGCCTTCGGCATGGCCGGAAACCGCTGCGGGTACGTGATCGGGCCGACCTCGGCGATGGACGAGTTGTGCAAGATCAGCACGCACTCGTGCTACGCGACACCGACGGCGTCACAGCTCGTTGCGCTACGCGCGCTCGATGGTCGCGGCGACCGCTGGATCGACGACGTACGCGAGCGCTACCGCGCGGTGGGCGAGGCCGCGGCCGTCGCACTCGGCCTCGCGCCGCCGGAGGGCGGGACGTTCCTGTTTGCGGACGCGAGCGCGGCCTTGGACGAGCGCGGTCTGACCGGCTTCCTTGCGGACTGCGCCGACCGCGGACTGTTCCTGGCGCCGGGTCCGAGCTTCGGACCGTTTCCGACGCATGTGCGGTTGTGTTTTACGTCGGCGCCGCCGGAAGTGATCGGACGCGGTGTGGCGGTGCTGGCGGAGCGACTCGCGAGACGAGCGCGCTACTAGTGGGTGAATCCCCCATCGACCCAGCGTTCGCTCGGCCAGGTTCGCAACGCCGACGGTCCCCGGCCTCAGGGCCCGCCGCAAACCAGATTCTGGATCGACGCCCGTCCCGCCCCGAGATCTCCCGTCCCACACGGATTTTCCGCGCGAACCAGATAAAAGAAGCCCTCGCCCGGTGCGGGATCGGCCCTGAGATCGTGCCAGTCGACCCCGGCGACGTCACTTGCAACACACGCCGTCGCTGAGATTCCCGTCGCCCTCAACACCGACAGCAACCCACCCAGCACGTCAAAGCGCAAGCTCGGCCCGGTCACCGCACTCTGATCGTTCCATGCGATCGTCGTCGGACCGACACCTTGCACGTCGATCAGCCCCACGCCTTGCGGCGCCCTCCAAGTCCCCGCGTCGTCGTTGGCGCAATCCTCTCCGTCGAGCACTGCGTCCAGATCTCGGTTCCCACCCAGCCGCGGCCCCGCGCCGATCGTCGCGCACGTAAACGTGACCGGCCCCTGGGCGTTCTGGCGCAACGCGAGCGTGGACACCGGTGTCTCGCCCGCGACGTCCGTGACCCAGGCCCCGCCGGACCAATACCAATGCCGCTGCCGGCCACTACTCGTCGCTGTCGCCACAAGCTCGCAATGGCGCACTCCACTGGCCACATTGCCCAATGACTGCAACGTCGCCAACAACGCCTCATCCGCAGCAGGCCCCGTCGGCGGCACGCCCGCCGGCAGCGTGACTTGCCTTCCCACCGCCGGACGGGTGCCGGTCGGGAACAAGAACATGAAGTTCGAAATGTCCCGCACCTGCTGCGCCTGATTCGCCGCGCTGAGCGTGAACACGCTCGCCGACAAGAAGCGGAACATGTCCGGAATCGCGCCGTCGTGGATGAACCCAAAGCCAACAGGCGTATCCGGCGGCGACTGGGCGGGTGTGGCCCAGACCGGTCCGAACTTCTCGTACATGTTGCGCAGGTGCGGCACTTCAAGATCGCTGTGCGGTGAACCGTCGGCGTCGCCGTTGAACAGGGCCGTCGCTTGCGGTGCCGTGGTCGGCTCCGTCGGATTCACTCCCCCCAACGCCCCACCCGCAGCGCCGAACGGCAGCGCGTGGCAAGCCGAGCAGCGCTGCCCGGCGTCGGAGTTGTTGTTCAGGAACAAAAACTCGCCTTCGGTGGGGTTTCCGGAAAACAAGCTCCCGTGCGGCTTGATCTCGCATCCCGGGTCGACGTTGCGCCGACCGCAGGGCATCGTGTCGTCGACGTTGCGATAGGGGTTCGGTGGAAACCGCATCGCCAGCGAGAACTGCCGGAACCGTTCCATGTCCGCTGCCGAAAGACCGGCGGGTTTCCCGGCGATCGGTCCGATGTCGTCTTTTCCCAGCAACCCGACGAACGCGGGATTGAAATCGTTCATCGTCGCCCGGTCGCCGCGCCAGTGCAGTGGCTCGAGCATCGCGCGCAGCGTCTGCGTGGTCATCGGCCCCTTCTGCGGATCGAAGCCCACGTGCGAAGCGCACAGATTTGGCGGACATGGGGTCGGGTTATTGCCGAGCGGAAGGATGAACCGCACGTTGTCGTTGAGCGCGCTGTAGGGTGTCATGCTGCCGCTCGGATCGCCCAAATCCCAGGCCAGCCCATCGAGATCTCCCGAGATGTGACAGCTCGCGCACGCGGCATCGCCGTGAGCCGAGCTGTCGATGCCGTCATACAAGAACCGCCGTCCCTCGCGCGTCGCCAAATCGCTCGGATCGTGCAGTGGGATCTCGGCGAGCAGATCCAGGGTCGACAGCTCCACGATCGCCAGCGAATGCGAGATCCGGTTCAAGACGAACAAACGATCATGCGCCTCGTCGAGCGCGACGCCCGTCGGGCCCTCGCCCACGACCACCGCGGTTGGGTTCGCGCGGTTCGGCCCGAAGACGCAAGCGCCGGAAAAACAGCTTCCGTCTACACGAAACAGCTTGCGCGATCCGATCGCGGTCATGTAACCGGCGCTGCCGTCGCTCTTCCAGACCAGCATGCCGGGCTGGGACACGCTCGCTTCGCGCTCGGCCAGGTTCGTCGCCGGGTCGCTAGCGCGATTGATGTGGGCGTTCAGATCGACGCGAGTCACCGCGTTGGCGTTGGCCGGATCGACGACCGACACCTGGCTATCGACCACATGGCCCTGGACGCCGAGCGGGTGCTCGAAGCGCACGAAGTTCCGGGCATCGGTATTGGGGACGTAGATCTTCCCGCTCGGGTGGACCGAGACGTCAAAAAGCGTCGTTCCCAGCGTGCGAACGGTCGACACCGCGTGGGAAACCGCGTCGATGATGAACAGGTCGTGGTCAGGAAGACGATACGGAAGGCAGGCCGTCCAGTCCTGTCCCGCATCGTCGATCCAGCGCCCGGTCCCCGCGTCCCACTTGACGATCAACGCAACCGGCGGCACGCCGTTCGGCGGATCGGTCAGCGCCGGATTGCGGTTGATCCCCGACGGCAGCGGCGGGTACGGGGGCGGGTTCAGGCAGTCGATGTCACGAAGATCCAACGCGGCCAAACGGTTGGGATCCAGATTGAGCCCACCCGGAAAGATCACGTTCGCGTCGACGACCGAGGTCTGGTTCCCCGAGCGCTGGGTCACGGCGTAGACCTTCGAGCCGTCGTTCGCGACCGCGAGCGCGCGAACGTCGCGGCTGAAGATCGGCACGACCACGGGAGCCGCGTTCAGGTTGGACAGGGCGTAGATCTTCACCGCGTCTTCCTGCGAAACCGCGACAAACGCCTTCCCTTGAGCGAAGACGACGTCGGTCGGCTCGTCGCCGACGCGCAGCGTACGCACGACGTGGCCGGCGGCGAGATCGACGATGCTGATCGTGTCCGAAAGATTATTGACGACCCAGGCCTCAGAGTCCGTGCGCGCTACGACCGTGACCGGCTCGAGGCCGACCGGGATCGCTCGCTCACGGGTCAGGCTGCCGTCCCCCTCGACCTGGAACACTTCGAGCACCGCATCGGGAGTGTTGACCGCGAGTAGCCGGTCCCCGGACGGGGTGCGGGCGATCGGGTGCACGTGGGAGCTTTCGAAGTTGACGTAGGTCGCACTCGCGGGCCCGGCGGCCACGAGCAGGGCGATGGCGATTGCCGAAAAGTGGAAGATCTTCAATAACTCTGGTCGTATGCGCATTCGCCCCCCCGGATCGTCAGCAGTGCCCGTTTGGCCGGGCCGTGCGCTTGCTCGAGGATCGTACGGCCAAATCCAGCGTCCAACAAGGACGGAGAGTTCGGCGGTCGATCGGACCTGATAGCATCCCGCCGGCGGGTCCGCGACGACCCCGAATCGACGAAAGCCATGCCAGAGCGCCGTTCCGCCCGACCCCACGTCCACAAATTCGGTGGCGCCTCGCTGGCCGACGGGGCGGGGCTCGCGCGGGCGGCGGCGATCCTGTCGCGCCAGCCCGCGCCGCGGGTCGTCGTCGCCTCGGCGATGGCGGGCGTCACCGATGCGCTGCTCGCCGGGGCGCGCGAAGCTGCGGCCGGCAACCCCGACGCGCTGCGCCGGGTCGCCCAGACGCTGCGCCAGCGCCACCTCGATGCCGCAGCCCACGCGCTCCGTCGAGCGGCCGAGCGCCGCACCGCGGTGGCCGCGATCGAGCAGGCGTTCGCGGAGCTGGACACGCTGGCCCATGCACTCTCGATCCTGCGCGAGTTGACGCCGCGGAGCTCGGACCACATCGTCGCCCGCGGCGAGCGGCTGTCGGCACGTCTGGTGGCCGCCACGCTCGCCTGCGTGTCGGTGCCGGTCGAGTTCGTGGACGCCACCGAGGTCGTGCGCACGAACGGTGCGTTCGGCAATGCGGTACCGGATCTCGCCGCGACCGATCGCGCCGTGCGCGCGCGCCTCGCGCCGCTCTTGGCGCGCGGCGTGACACCGGTCGTGCCGGGCTTCCTCGGGCGGGCGCCGGATGGCGCGACCGCGACGCTCGGCCGCGGCGGATCGGATCTGACGGCGACGATCCTCGCGCGCGCGCTGCGCGCCGTGGAGGTCACACTTTGGAAGGATGTCCCGGGATTTCTCACGGCCGACCCGCGAATCGTCCCCGAAGCGCGCGTCCTGCCCCGGCTCGATCGACGCGAGGCGGCGGAGCTCGCTTACTACGGCGCCAAGGTGCTCCATCCGCGCGCGCTGATCCCGCTCGCCGGCCGCGCGGTCCCGATCCGGCTGCGGGCCTTCAACGATCCGGAAGCACCCGGAACCGAAGTCTCCCAGCGCCGACCGCTTCCCGGCTATCCCGTCCAGGCGATCTCCTCGGTGACGCGCCAAACCATGATCACGGTCGCGGGCAACGGAATGCTCGGCGTCCCGGGTGTAGCCGCGCGCACGTTCGGCGCGTTGCACCAGGAGGGCATTTCGGTCTCGTTGATCTCTCAGGCCTCGTCGGAGCACTCGATCTGCTTCACCGTACCGGAGGAGACCGCCGACCGGGCCCGTGCCGCGCTCGAATCGGCCTTCGGTGAGGAGATCCGCCGCGGGGAAATCGATGGCGTCGAGACCCTCCCGGGGCTGGCGACGATCGCCGTTGTCGGGCTCGGCATGTCCGGGACACCGGGGATCTCCGCGCAGATCTTTACCGCACTCGCCCGAGGCGGCGTGAACGTGGTGGCGATCGCGCAGGGCTCCTCAGAATTGAACGTCTCGTTCGTCGTCGACGCGGAGCAAGCCGCGGCCGCCGTGCGCCGGATCCACGGCACGTTCCAGCTCGATCGGATCGGCGGCGGCGGTGTCGAGGCCCCGGCGACGACCGATGTCGTGCTGCTCGGTTTCGGACAGATCGGGCGCGAATTGACGCGCATGCTGCCGCGCGCGCGCAGCCGGTCGGCCGAACTGCGCATCGTCGCCGTGATCGATCGCGCCGGCCACGTGTTCGACCCGAAAGGGTTGTCGCCGCGCCGGCTGACCGCGCTCGCCGCGGCCAAGGCCGCCGGCCGCGACCTGGCCCGCGCACCCGGCGGTCAAGCGACTCCGGGAGCGCTCCACTCGCTTTCCGACATCGCGCGTCACGCCTTGACCCGACCGATCCTCGTCGATTTGACGGCCGACGACACCACCCTGACGCTCCGTCGCGCGCTCGAATCCGGAATGCACCTGGTGCTGGCCAACAAACGGCCGCTGGCGGGACCGCGCGCAGCAATGCTGGCGCTACAAACGCTTGCCGACAGCCGCGGCCTGCGCATCCTCCACGAAACGACCGTCGGCGCCGGCCTCCCGGTGATCGATACGTATTACAAGCTCGTCGAATCGGGCGACCGCGTCTTGTCGATCGAAGGGTGTACATCAGGCACGCTCGGATTCGTTCTGAGCGAGATCGGACGCGGTCGGTTGTTCTCGGAAGCACTGACCCGGGCCATGTCACACGGCTACACCGAGCCCGATCCGCGCGACGATCTTTCGGGGCTCGACGTCGCGCGCAAGGCGTTGATCCTCGGGCGCTTGCTCGGATTCCCCGGAGAGCTGTCGGACGTCGCGATCGAGTCGCTGGTTCCCCCGGCGGCGCGCCGACTGACTCGCGAGGAGTTCATCGGCCAATTGACCCGCTTCGACGCGGATTGGCAGCGGCGCGCCGCGGTCGCGCGCGCAGCCGGCCAGGTCTTGCGCTACGTCTCCCGGGCCACGGCGCGCCGCGTCGAGGTCGGCATCTCGGCCGTGCCAGCGAGCTCGCCGTTTGCAGCCCTCGAAGGCACCGACAACCAGTTGATTTTCGTGACGCGCCGGTACAAGAACAATCCGTTGATCGTCACCGGTCCCGGCGCCGGCCCGGCGGTCACGGCCGCGGGCGTGCTCAACGATCTGCAGCGACTCGCGTCGCTCGAATCCAGGGAGATCTAGCACTGTGCTGGGTCGGTGCGCGCTCGCCGTCGCAGCGCTGGCCGTCGCCTGCGGCCCGGACGCAAACGAACGCACGAAGCCTGACCGCGCGACCGAACCGCGCATCGTCGCTCTGGCCCCGGCCGCATCGGAGATGCTCGTCGCGCTCGGCGCCGAGGACCGAATCGTCGGGATCGGCAACTGGGTGCGTGAACCGGAACAGTTACTCCGCTTGCCGCGCGTGGGTGCCTACGACACCCCGAACATCGAGCGTTTGATCGAGCTGGGCGCCACGCTCGTGGTCACCGCCGACAGCCAGGCCGCGGCCGCCGCCCACGCGCGCCTGGAATCGCTTGGCGTGAGCGTACTGGCCCTGAACACCGACACCCACGAGGGGATCTTCCGCTCGCTGGCGCGACTCGGGGCAGCGATCGGCCGCGAAGCACGAGCGCGCGAGCTGGGTGGCACGATGCGTCGTGAGATCGATCGCCTGCGGGTCGAGAGCGCGACGCTGCCGCGGCGGCGCGTGCTGGTCGTCGTCGGCCGCGATCCCCTCTACGCCGCCGGTCCGGGCTCGCATCTCGACGAGATGATCCGCGTCGCGGGAGGCGTGAACGTGCTGGAAGACGCGACGAGCTCCTACGTTCAAGCTTCGCGGGAAAGCGTCCTGGCGCGGATGCCGGAGGTGATCATCGATCTTTCCGACAATCGTCCGGGGGCGCTGCGCGGACGCCAAGCCGGCGAGTGGGTGCACTTCGATTTTCTTCCGGCGGTCGTTGAGAATCGTGTCTGGCTCGTCGATCCGCAGCGCTTGGCAATCCCCGGGATGCGACTGGTCGAGATGTCGCGCCTCGTGGCCCGGCTGGTCCACCCCGAAGCGCTGGGCGCCCCCGACCCACACGAGTGGCTCGTTCCGGCGACGCGGCGATGACTCGACGCCGGTCCGGTCCGCTGACGCGGGCGCGCTTGGCGAGCCGACTGATCGGCCTGGCGTCGTTGCTCGCCGCCGCGTTGCTCGTCGGTCTGGCGAACGGCGCGGGCGAGGTCTCGCTCGCTCGGTGGCTCCCCTGGACACCGCCGCTCGATCCGATCGAGCGCGCGATCCTGATCGACGTCCGCTTGCCGCGCGTGCTGCTCGCGGCGCTCGTCGGAGGGGCCTTGACCGTGGCCGGGGTTGCGTTCCAGGCGCTGCTGCGCAATCCGCTCGCCGATCCCTACGTGCTCGGGGTCTCGGGGGGTGCGAGTCTCGGGGGTGTCGTCGCCGTGGTCCTCGGCGTCGGCGGCAGCGGCGCGCTCGCCGGCCTGGGAGTTCCCGCGTTCGCCTTTGGCGGGGCCCTCGGCGCGTTGCTGTTGATCGAGCGCATAGCGACGATCGGCGGGCGGCTGACCGTCTACACCGTGCTGCTCACCGGCGCGATCTTCAACGCGACCACGGCGGCCGGAATCTACCTGATCCAGAGCCTGGCCTCGCTCGAAGAGCTGCACGCGATCGTCTTTTATTTGATGGGCCACATCCCGTCGCTACCCCTCGCTGCCCTGGCCCTGCTGGCTCCGGTGCTGATACTCGGCGTGCTCGCACTGTGGTCGCTCGCGCGTTCGTTCAATGCGCTGGCCCTCGGCGAGGAGGGGGCGACCCAGGTCGGGGTCGACGTCCGCCGGGTCAAGCGTCAAACGATCCTCCTCGGCTCGCTGATCACAGCACTCGCCGTTTCGCTCGCCGGCCTGATCGGCTTCGTCGGCCTCATCGTCCCGCACCTGTTGCGTCTCGCGCTCGGACCCGATCACCGTTTGCTGATCCCTGCCGGCTTTCTGTGCGGCGCGGCGTTCCTGGTGCTCGCCGATCTGATCGCCCGCGTGCTGGTCCTGCCGGCCGAGCTGCCGGTTGGCGTCGTCACCGCCCTGATCGGCGGTCCGTTCTTTCTGATGCTCCTGCGCAGCCATCGAGGTGCACATGGCTTCGCCTGAACGCCGCTCGACGTTGGCGATCGAGGCGCGGGCGTTGGGATTTCGCTACGGTTCGCGATCCGCCCTCGACGGGATCGATCTCGAGGTTGCAGCGGGTGAGATCGTCGGGCTCGCCGGGCCGAACGGCTCTGGAAAGAGCACGCTCCTGCGCGTGCTCTCAGGCGTACTGGGCCGCTATAGCGGCTCGGCACGGATCGACGGACACGAAGTGTCGTCGAGGTCTCCGAGAGACCTGGCACGCTCGATCGCGGTCGTCGCTCAAGATGGCGGGTTCGCGTTTCCGTTCACCGCGCTTGAGATCGCTCTGCTCGGGCGCCACCCGCACCTGGCCGGTCTGGCCTTCGAGTCCGAGCGCGACCTGGCGCTGGCGCGGGACGCGCTCGAGCGCTCGGGGGTTGCCGCACTCGCCGAGCGTCCGATCGACCAACTCTCGGCCGGAGAGCGCCAGCGGGTTCTGTTCGCCAAAGCACTCTGTCAGGAGCCGCAAGTCTTGCTGCTCGACGAAGCGGCGAGCTTTCTGGACCTACGCCATCAGGTCGAGCTCTACGACAGCGTTCGAGAGTTGGCGACCGAAAAGGGTGTTGCGGTCCTCACCGCGCTCCACGATCTCAATCTGGCGGCCGAGTATTGCGACCGGCTCTACCTGCTCGATCACGGACGGGTCGATACCGCCGGTCCGACCGACGCGGTCTTGACTTGGGCCAACATCCTTCGCGTCTTCAAGACCGAGGTCTACGTCGACGTTCACGACCTGACCGGGAAGACGATCGTCGTTCCACTGTCGGGCCGCGTCCGCGCACGGATCAGCGGTGCTCGGGACGCGCCAGATCGAGGATCGTCTTCACCGGAGTGAACGTCGCCAGTGGCACCTCGACGAAGATCGTGTTCCAGCCGGCCATCGCGCCGTTCCACAGTCCCGGCCGCTCCAGAACGGTCTGCTCGACGCCGTCGACGACTTTGCGCGTGACAATCGACGCTTCGTCGTCGACGAAGCGCAGGAGTTCGAAGGGGCGTCCCGCCGCATCGCGAACGGCGCAGACCAGGTCGACGGGATTGAAATGGGTCGATCCGGCCAGCAGCCGTTGCCGGTGCGCGTCGGTCGGGTCGACCTGTGCGGCCTCGACGATCTGTAACGCCTTCGGCCGATCGGCGGAGGCGATCCAGAACGGTCCGCCCCCCGGCTCACCCGCGTTGCGCACCATGCCGCAGACGCGCAAGGGTCGGTGGAGCGCGTGCAGCAACCGCGCGCGGACCGACTCGCGACCGTCCAGCGAGTCCGGCATCGTGGCCGCAACGTGCAGCGACTCGCGCAAGAACCGGTCCGCCTCGGCCAGCACGCGATCGTCCGGATCGCGCTCCTGCAATCGGCGCACGTGCCAGCGGACCTCGCGTTCGAGCCGAACGAGCAGCCCCCCGAGGAGCCGTTTCCACAGCACGGTCGATTCCCGTCGTCCCGCGGGTTGCACGTTGTCGATGTTCTTGATGTAGACGAGGTCGGCCCCCATCTCGTCGAGATTCTCGATCAGGGCGCCGTGGCCAGCCGGGCGCAGCACGAGAGCTCCCGCCGCATCGCGCAGCGGCTCTCCTGCGGCGTCGAAGACGAGCACGTCCGTCGATCGCTTCTGCTCGGAGATCTCGATCGACGGGCAGAAGTCATCTGCGGCGCTCAGCCGTGCCTGGACCTGCTCGATGAGCGATTGGACTCGCGCTCGGTGTGCGGGCGAGACCGTGAAGTGGACTCGCACGCGGCCCCGGCCATCCTGGCAATAGGCCGCAGCCTCGGCGATCTGTTCTTCGAACGCGGTGCGGGTGCCGCCGGCTTGGCGGTGGAACGGGAGGAGTCCCTTGGGCAACTCGGCCAGCGCCAGACCCGCTTCACTCAGCAACGCGTCGAGCAGCGGCATCGCCGAGACCCCGCCGAGTGCTTGCTCGATCCCCACCCCCAGCAGTGCGGGCGCCTCGCGCAGGGGCAATTCCAGCGCCAGGTCGGGAAGTGCGGCGGCAAACGCGATGACCGCGCGCGCCTCGGCGACATCGCGGTCGGCTTCGGCGCGAATCGCATCCCAGGTCGCGCCACGTCCCGGCCCGCGCTGGTAGTGCAGCAGCTCGCGGAACATCCGCGTCGCCGCTCCCGAGGCCGGAACGAACTTCGAAAACCGGCCGGCGCTCGCGGCCTCGGCGTGGGTCGCGCAGAGCTCGTCGTGCTCGGCGGGATCGATCGCCTCGATCCCGTCACCCAACGTTGCGGGACGCTCGATCGCGGCCCAGCGGGTTGCTCCACGCAGGCGCGAACGCCAGCGGTCGACCTCGTCGACCGCGACCCCGTGTGCGTCAAGTTGCTTGCGATCCCACGCCTTCCATTCTCCGACTCCCACGCGACCTCCGAGTCGTCACTTCACGGGCAGATAGATCTCGGTCCGCAGTTCCGCCTCAGGGGTCGAGCCGGGGTCGGTGACGTAGACATCCCACGACGCCCCGTCAATCTCGTACCCCCGCACCTCGGCCCAGGCGAACAGTTGCTCGTAGGTCGCCGGCATCTCGCGGTAGGATCCGCGATGAACGACCTTCAACGCGTTCCCACCGTAGGTCGACTTCAACTGCACCTTCGAGTCTTCGGGAATCGGCCGTTCGGGAACGCGATCGACGGGCAGCGCGGCCAGGAAGACGTAACCCGTGTCGCTCCAGGACTCGTTGATCGTCAGCGGCGCGCCGGACGGCTGCAGGTTGTTCGCCGTCATGAACCGCCCGACCTCGGCGTAGGACCGTTCGATCGTCGCCGCAATCTGATCGGCGTCCGTCGAGCAGGTGGCCTCGATGTAGGCCACGAGCACGGGCTCGACTGTTTGCAATTCGACCGAAAGGTTCGTGAAATCCTCGCCAGGGAGACTCTCCGCAAGCTCTTTCAGGCTCGCAAGTCCGCGCTCGTAGTCCGCGCCGATTAACCCGTCGAACATCAAGCCGAAGTAGCGTGCGATCGGGTTCATTCCAAGATCGGTATCGAAGGCCCACTGGATCCGCGTCCCGTCGCCTTCAGGCGCCAGGCGATACTCGGCGCTTGCGGGACCTTGGTCCCCGAAATCGAGCCGTACGCGAACGAACTCGTGGGGCTGGGTCTCGATGATCTCCTGACTTCCCTCTCCAACCGTCTTCGGGTCGCCCTTCCATGACATCTTCGCGCCGCGACCGAACGCCGGTCCTTCGTAGGTGGTCGTCGCCGTCGGATCGAGGCCGGCCCAGGGCGACCATTCATTGAATCTCTTGAACCCATCCACCAACGCGAACACCGTTGCCGGCCGCGCCTGGATCACGATCGCGCGCTCGACGTGAACCTGTCGCGGAAGGAGGAACGCCACCGCGACCAGCAATGCCACGAGCACCGCCAGGAGGGCTAGAACGAGCTTGAATATCCTCATGGATTCCTCCCGAGTCGATCGTCCGCCGATCCTACCTGAAAACCTGCCGCGCGCAAAGAACCCGCGACGATGTTGGCGTTTGTTAGACTGCCGCCATGCGCCTCGTCGGGCAGGTCGATCCGGTCGCGCTCGAAAGAGGGCTGATCGACAGGGTCGTTCAGGCGCAGGAGCTGTCCGCGCTGGCGCGCGTGACGATCCTGGTGCCGACCCACCGGCTGCGCGATCACCTGCTCGGAAGACTGGCCGAGCGCCGCGAGGCCTGGGTGGGCGTCGAGGCGTTAACCCTGCGCGCCTTCGTGGTGCGCGCTGCCGAACGTGCCGGGCTCGGCCTGCGGCTGATCGATCCGCGCGTGAGCGAAGAACTCGCCGCTCGTCTGCTGCGCGAGTCGTCCGGATCGTGGAGCGAGTTGTCCGCTCGGCGACCCGGGGTGATCGGGCGAGTGGCCAGCGCGCTGACCGATCTGCGAGACGCCGGAGTGGAGCCGTCGATCCTGGATCGGGTCACCG
>JANNRU010000620.1:0-14154 GCA_031401755.1 Acidobacteriota bacterium
CGAGGAACCGCAACCGTCCAGCCTTAGTGTACGTCGCACGGAAGCGCTGGCCGAGGCGATTCGCCGCCAGTGCGGGGCTCAAGCGCTCCCCGAAGAGCGGCCGCACCACCGGCCTCGCGGGCGGGCAGCACCCAGCGCCAGTTGAGGCGAGCACGGGCAAGACCTGATCGAGCGGTCGCCCGGTCGTCGCCGCGACGACGCCTTTGACGCAATCGCGCGCGAAAGGCGCGCAGCCATGACAATCCTTGGGGCCGCACACCGATAGCGTCCCCTGTGCCATCGCACGCTTGAGCTCCAGGGCGAGCCAATTCCGATTGACGCGCGAATCGATCACCTGCCAAGGCAGGCTTCCCCGCGGATCCAGATCGCGGTGGGCATAGGCCT
Organism: Acidobacteriota bacterium; assembly: GCA_031401755.1. GTDB lineage: Bacteria > Acidobacteriota > Polarisedimenticolia > Polarisedimenticolales > Polarisedimenticolaceae > JANNRU01. The sequence goes on from JANNRU010000620.1 coordinate 385, forward strand.
CGGCGTCGATCCCCGACTCGGCCAGCGCCGTCTCCCACAAGTCGAAGCGGAAACACTCGTCCCATCCGTCGAATCGCGCGCCGGCGCGCCATGCCCGCTCGATCACCGGGCCGAGCGCACGGTCACCGCGAGAGAAAACGCCCTCGATAAAGGTCGTCTCGCAGCGGTGGTGGATGAAGCGTACTCCGCGGCGCACACGCTTGGCGATCCGGTCCTGCTTTCTGTAGAGCTCGCTCATTCGTTCCATCCCGACCCACTGGAACGGAGTCTCGGGCTTGGGCACGAACGATGACGCCGAGAGCTTGACCTCGACTCGGTTTGGGCGCGACGCTATCCGCCGACCAACATCGAGAATCGCGTGGGCCAGATCGACGATCCCATCGACGTCCTCGTCGGTCTCCGTCGGCAGACCGATCATGAAATAGAGCTTGATCCGCTCCCAACCGGCCTCGAACGCCAACCTGCAGGCCTCGAGGATCTGTCTTTCGTCGAGATTCTTGTTGATCACGTCCCGCAATCGCTGCGTCCCAGCCTCGGGGGCAATCGTGAAACCGGACTTCCGCACCCGGCGCACCTCGGCCGCAAGCTCCGGAGTGATCGTCGATGCGTGCATCGACGACAGTGAAATCGAGACTTGCTCCGGCTCGAGCCGATTCATCAGATCGACCATCAATGGGTGAATCGCGCCGTACTCTCCAGTGTTCAAGGAAGTCAGGGAGAACTGATCGTAACCGGTCGATCGAACGCTGCGAAGCACGGTATCGCGAACCTGGTTGGGATCGCGCTCCCGCGTCGGGCGATAGATGTAACCGGCCTGACAGAATCGACAGCCGACCGGGCAACCGCGCATCAATTCGACGCTGACCCGATCATGGACGATTTCGCCGTGGGGGACGACGATATCGTCCGGAAAAGGAAACCGGTCCAGATCGAACAGAATCCTCCGTCTAACAGGAAACGGCGCTTCCCCACGGGAGATCGGCACCAGGAGTCCGCTAGCTTCGTCACGCTCCAGATCGTAGAGCGCGGGAGCGTAGACTCCATCTAGCTGCGCCGCCTGGCGAATCCGTTCCGCGCGAGGGACCCCGGCCTGCCGCAAGTCGCGCTCGAGATCTAGATACTCGCCGAGCAACTCTTCGGCATCTCCGATGAACACCAGATCGAGGAAGTCGGCGAGCGGTTCGACGTTGAAGACGACAGGTCCGCCGGCGATGACGATCGGATCCTCCCCACTTCGATCGGCAGAACGAAGCGGGATGCCGCCGAGATCGAGCATCTCGAGGACGTTGGTAAAAGTCATCTCGTACTGCAAGGAGAATCCGACCACGTCGAACGCGCTCAGCGGAGTCTGTGATTCCAGGCTCGTCAATCTTCGACCGTGCCGGCGCAGCGCGTCACCCAAGTCGGGCCAGGGACAGCAGACCCTTTCCGCCGCGACGTCGGGCCTGCTGTTGAGCAACGAGTAGAGAATACGGAATCCGAGATGCGCCATGCCGATGTCGTAGACATCGGGAAACGCCAGTGCGAAGGTCAGGGCGACCTCCCGGCGATCCTTGAGCACCGAGTTCCATTCGCCGCCGATGTAGCGCGAAGGACGTTGGACCTGACCGAGAATCCGCTCAAACTGAGGGTCTAGCGCTTCACCGACGCTGCGTTGCATGGTCGCCCCCGTCCTAGAGTCGGCCGCTGGCCAGCAGAAAGCCGATTGTAACAGACTAGCCCGCGACGGGAACGGTCAGTTGACGAACCGGCGCGACCTCACGTTGACGATCAGTGCGACTCCGCAGACTGCCGAGACCAATGCCGAGCCGCCGTAGGACACGAAAGGCAACGGAACTCCGATCGTCGGAAGTCGACCGAGCACCATTCCGATGTTGATCGTCGTCTGCCCCGCGATCCAGGCCACGACGAGCATCGCCAGATAGGTCCCCAGACGATCCTGGGCCGAGCGTGCGGCGCCGATCCCGCGCTGCAGAACCAGGTAGAACAGTCCGAGCATCAAAATCGAGCCGGCGAATCCGAGCTCTTCGGCGATCACGGCGAAGATGAAATCTGTGTGTTGCGCCGGGAGGAAGTTCAACTGGCTCTGCGTACCTCGATAGAGTCCCTTCCCGGTCAACCCTCCCGAGCCGATCGCAATTTTGGACTGACGCGCCTGATAGCCGACGCCGGACGGATCACGGTCGGGTTGGATCACGGTCAGGATGCGCTCACGATGGTAATTCTCGAGCGCAATCCAGCCGAGTGGCGCAGTCAAGAGAACGAGCAGCCCCCCGACGACGACCACTCGCCAGCGTAATCCGCCCATCAGCAGCGCCCCGATGACGATCGGAACGAACGTCAGCGCTGTACCGAGGTCCGGCTGCATGCCGATCAGTACCAGCGGTAGCCCAGCGATCAGTCCGACCTCGAAAAGCTCCCGAGTCCCGACTCCCTCTCGAACGCGTCGAGCCAGGTAGGAGGACAAGGCGAGGCAGGTGGTCCACTTCGCCAACTCCGATGGCTGTAGCCGCACGGGGCCAAGTACCAACCAGGACCGATTTCCACCCACCTCCTTGCCGAAAAGCAGCACGGCGACAAGCAGAACGAGGACGATCGCGTGCAGGGGAAAGGCGATCTCGCACCAGACGCGATAGTCGACGGCGACGACGATCGCCGCCGCCACCACGGCGACGATTAGCCAAAGCGCTTGCATGCGCCAAAGGCTCTGGGACTGGACGTCCCCGTCGGTGGAGGAGGCGATGAAGAAGATCCCGATCCCGGCGAGAAGCAGTGTCGCCAGCACGGCCGGAAGATCGATTTTAGCCACCAACGGCCACGCTCCCTGCTGGCCTCGCTCGAGGGGGCGCGATCGCGACTTGACGATCCTGTTGTTCGATCTCGACAGGCGGCTTGGGCGGATTGAAGAAAGCCTCGAGCACAGCGCGGACGATCGGAGCCGCGGTGGTGCCGCCGTGTCCACCGTGCTCCACGATCACGGCGAACGCGACTCGCGGATCGTCGTCCGGTGCGTAGCCGACGAACCAGGCGTGGTCTCGCTCCTCTTCAGGCAATTCGTCCGCGTCGATTCCGGCGGAATGCTTGAACACCTGAGCGGTGCCGGTCTTCCCGGCGACTCGAATTCCGGAAACCTCCGCGCGCCGCGCCGTACCCTCGCTTACGACGTCGGTGAGCCCCTCCCGGACGACTGCAAACGTGGCGGGGGCGACGGCGAGCGGAGTCGTGACGACCTCGGTCTCCGCGTTGAGCCGCGGTCGCGGTAGTCGTCCGGTCGCCACCCCGGAGATCATCACCGCCATCTGTAGCGGGCTGGCGGTCAACAAACCCTGCCCGATCGCGACCGAAATCGTATCGCCCGCGTACCAGGGCTCGCCTAACCGAGCCTGCTTTCGCTCGGACGACGGGGAGATCCCGCTGCCCTCACCGGGCAGGTCGATCCCGGTCGGCTTACCGAGATTAAACATCTCGCTCACGCGGGTAATTGGGTCGATCCCCATCCGTTGGCCGAGGTGGTAGAAATAGACATTGCAGGAGTGGACGAGCGCTCGGCGAAGGTCGACACTGCCATGCCCGCCTTTCTTCCAGCACAGCCGCCGATGTCCATAAATCGTCGTCGATCCCGAACAGTAGACGGTCGTGCTTGGGTTGATTGTGCCGCTCTCCAGTCCCGCGATCGCCATCACCACCTTGAAGGTTGAGCCAGGAGCGTAAAAACTTCCAATGGCCCGATTGAGCAGCGGGCGTCGTGGGTCCTCGCGCAGCGCTTGCCACTCGCTGCGCGTAATCCGGCTGGCGAAGACATTCGGGTCGAAGGTCGGGGTCGAAACCAACGCCAGCACATCACCGTTCGAGGGATCGAGAAAAACGCCCGCGCCCGATCGGTCAACTAGTCCCTCACGTAGCGCGCGCTGCATCGCACTGTTCAGAGTCAGGCGGAGTGGGTTGCCGTGAAGCGGAACTTGCTCGTCTCGCGGTGGTCCCATTCGGCGGCCGAGGTTGTTGACCGAGACCACTCGCCAGCCTCGCGCGCCACGCAGTTTTTCGTCGTAGAACCGCTCGACACCTGCCTTTCCGACGATGTCGCCGAGCTGCAGTCCGGCCGCGCCCTCAAGCGAACTGACTTCACCAACATATCCAAGCACGTGGGCGTACAAGCCGGCGTTGGGATAACTGCGGCGCGTGGTTTGCTGAACCTCGATCGTCGGAAACTTTTCGCGGCGCGCCTCGACGCGCGCCAGCCGCTGGAACTGCACGTCTTCTTCGAGAACGAGCGGCTCGAAGGCTGGCCGGGACCGCATCTGGCTGAGCCGTGCGTTCAACGCGTCCCGCGTCGTCGCCAGAATCGGCGCAACGAGATCGATCTGATTTCCGAGATCCGCGATCCCTTCCCGCATCAGCACGAGATTGAGCGACGGACGGGTTGCCGCAATCGCCATGCCGGACCGATCGTAGATCGTTCCACGAGCGGGGGGCATCGGAATCCGGCGCAAGCGATTGTTCTCGGCCAGGATCGCGTATTCGTCGCCGCCGATTCCCTGCAAGTACCAGAGGTTCAATGCGAACAGCAGCAGCACCGTGACGATCACGACGTGGGCCAGCACTACTCGTCGCGCCAAGCGCTGCCCGACCAGGTAGTCCTTCAGCTCCCATCGCTCGCGGTAGTCCACGGTCAGCCCCCCGGGGAGTGACGTCGGCGGTCGAAGCGGTCGACGACTGAGCCGATCAGGAGCATGGAACCTCCGGTGACTCCCGCCGGAACCAGGAGATCAAAAACCGACGGCGCCGCCGGTCGTTGGTCGAGCAGGCCCAGCAACCCGAAGTTGACGATCGAGTCGATCAGAACCGCGGCGACACCGGCGGCGGCTCGTCCGAACGGCTGATCCAGATCAAACCGCGAGCCGAGGCCACCGAGGACATAGCCGACGCAGGTTTTCTTGAACCCGTCAAGGCCGAATGCGCCGACCCGGAACCAGGCACCCTCTAGCAATCCTGCCGCGCAGCCGACCAGCATTCCCGAGCGTTGCGAGCCTGCGGTCGCAAACCAGACGACCGGAAGCATCATCGGATCGATCCAGCGTCCGGCAGACGGCCACAGGCGCCCGAGCCCAGCCTCGAGCGCGAGTGCCAGAGCGACAGCCAGGATCGCCGAAATCACCCGCATCAGGGACTCTCGATGTCAGGAATGCGGTCGACGACGACGAGCGCCTCCTCGACAAGCGACGGATCGATCTCCGGACGAATCTGGACTGTTTGGATTCCGTCGCCGCTGGCTTCGATCCCGATCACGGTGCCCAGTCCGAAGCCCTTGGGGAAGACGCCGTCCAGACCGGATGTCACGACGCGGTCACCCAGCGCGACGTCTTCGTATGTTGGGACGTAACGCATTTCCAAAGCTCCGGTCTGGGTGCCGTAGACCAGACCCTGCGCCCGAGTGCGTTGAACGATTCCGGCGATGCTGCTGTTCGTGTCAGTGCTCAGCCAGACCTTGGCGTGATTCGTCACCGTCGCCACGACCCGACCGACGACTCCACCCCAGGCGATCACCGCCATATCCGGCGCGACGCCGTCGGCGGTTCCGCGATCGATGATGATCGACCGGGAATGGGGTCCGATCGAGGCGCTGACGACCGAAGCGGCGATCGAGTTGGGTGCCAGGGATTCGCGCATGACGAGCAGCCGCCGCAACCGTTCATTCTCGGTCCACGCCTCGCGATAGCGGCCCAAGTCCTCGGTCGCTTGGAGCCATCGATCCTCCATCTCGACGTTGCGATCGCGCGCGCTCAAGATGTCGCGAGCACGCCCCCCCACCTCACCGATCCCGGAGGCGACGAATTTCCCAGCGTCGACGACCGGCGCCCCCGAACGCAGGGCCCACGACTCCAGACGAGTCGAGTCCACGGAATCGCGGACACTCCCGGCGATCAGGATCAACTGCGTGATCAACAGAAAGACCAGGATCAGACCGTTCTGACGGGTGGTGGTCAGGGGCGTCGCTTCCGTGAGCTGCGCTCTCCGCCGCTCAGCCGAGGGAAACCTTGCGAAGAAGGTCGAAATCGCCTAGCACTCGGCCGGTTCCCATGACCACGGCAGCGAGTGGATCGTCGGCGATCGACACGGGCAGTCCGGTCTCTTCCCGCAGCCGGCGATCGAGACTCTTGAGCAGCGCCCCACCGCCCGTGAGCACGATACCCCGGTCGAAGATGTCGGCCGCAAGCTCGGGCGGGGTCTGTTCCAGCGCTGCCCGAACGGCCTCGATGATCGTCGCGACCGGCTCGGCCAGCGCCTCACGGATCTCATCGTCGGAGATCGTAATGGTCTTGGGCACCCCTTCCACCAGATCGCGCCCATTGATCTCCATCGACAATTCGTCATCGAGTGGGAAGGCGGATCCGATCTTGATCTTAATCTCCTCGGCAGTGCGCTCGCCGATCAGCAGGTTGTACTTGCGCCGGATGTATTGAATGACGGCCTCGTCCATTTCGTTACCGGCGACACGGACCGAACGCGAGTAGACGATTCCCGCCATCGAAATCACCGCGACGTCCGTGGTGCCGCCACCGATGTCGACGACCATGTTGCCGGTGGGCTCGGTGATCGGTAGGCCGGCGCCGATCGCAGCCATCATCGACTGCTCGACCAGGAAGACCTCGTTGGCCTTGGCCTTCATCGCCGAGTCGCGCACGGCCCGCTTTTCGACTTGGGTGATCTCGCTGGGAACGCCGATGACGATGCGAGGCCGGACCCCGTAGGATCGGTTGTGGGCCTTCTTGATGAAGCTATCGAGCATCTTTTCGGTGTGCTCGAAATCGGCGATCACGCCGTCTTTCATCGGCCGAATCGCGACGATGTTGCCGGGCGTCCGGCCGAGCATCTCTTTCGCTTCTCGACCGACCGCCTCGACGCGACCGGTCTTTTGATTGACGGCGACGATCGACGGCTCGGAGACCACGATTCCTCGCCCTCTCACGAAGACGAGCGAGTTGGCCGTCCCAAGATCGATCGCCAGATCGTTCGAGAACAAAGATAGAACCGACCGGGGGGTCCAGCGCATGAGTCCACCGAGCCTTTGGCTTGCCGCAGGCGGCCCTCGTTCCGTGGCGCCCTATCCCAGGAACCGCGGCTCGACGAGCAGAAGTGTTTCCAAGTGAACATCTTAATGAGCGCGAGGGCGCTAAGCAACCGAACCTCGGACGATCTCGCCCCCGTCGGGCGATTAGAAGGACTCGACGAATGCCGAGCGGGCGAGGGCGACCTCGTTCCCAGCCGCATCCTGAGCCAGGAATTGAAGCTCGTTCAAGCCCTCTCGGCGCAGCCGTACGACGGCGTAGAACGTCCCGCTGGTATCGACGTCGATTTTTTCGTTGTCGATCCAGAGCTCCGCTCCCGGCTCGGTACGGCCGTTGACGATCACCATCGATCCTATTGCCACGAAATCGGTGATCTCGAGCGCCGGTGGCTCGGCATCGGCGCGATCCCGGATCTGCTGGGAGGAAACGCGGAATCGACGGGGGTTGCTGTAGGTCCCCAGGACCGCGTTCTGGCCGAACGCGGCGACCCTCCAGTAGTACGCGCCGGGGGCGACCCCCTCTACCTCGGCGGTCGTGCCCTCCCTCTGTCGGTCGTAGAGCGGTTCCGAGAAAAGAACTCTGTCCGAGATCACGAGTCGATACCCGGTTGCGCCCGGCACGGATTCCCACGAGAGCCCGATCTTGGCCAGCGTGGGATCCTCGGCAATGAAGACCCGCTGGTCGGCTGGAGAAAGGAGCCGGGGCGCGCCAGGGAGCATCTGCTTATTCATGAGTTTGCCGTCGGGAGCGCTGCGGATGCGCTCCCCGCCGGCAAGCGCGGCGCGCTCCATCCGGCCGGAGACCTGGACCCGGCCGTCGAAAACGTCAAACTCGGCCGTCCGCGTCTGTCGGTCGAAGGCCACTCGAAACTCTCCGGCCTCCTCGCTGCGGGCCGTCGCGCTATCCGTTGCCACCTCATGGTAGGAGCCCCGAACGTTCCTTTTCGGTGTCGAGGCCCGAACCTCGCCGAAGCTCAGCTTCTCCCTCACCCACCGCACTTGCGTCACCGGGTCCTCGTACAGATCCCGGATCTCCAGGAGCGATCCGGGTTGCACCGTGGTGATCGTCCCATCGAAATAGATCACTTGAGCCGAAGCCGACGACGAGGTCTTCACTTGATCGCCGATCTGCAGCATCATCGTGGTACTGGCCGATTGCCAGGCGAATTCGCCGGCGTTCTTGACCCGGACATCACCCTCGAGGCGATAGAAGCGGACCGGACGTTCACTGCCGTCCCCGCCACGGACCATTCCGATCGCCTTGAGTGAGAGATTCTCCGAACGGATCGCCGCGATGCGGGATTGGCCCCATTGGCTGGCCTCGAAGTTACCGCACGCCTCGGCCAGCGTCACCCGCGCGCCTTCGACGATCTCGGCCAAACCACCCCCGTCGGTCAGCGACTGCGCCTCTCTCAAACGGGTCCGAGCGCGCTCGATTGCCTCGGCGGCTTCGGCACTGGGCGCGACCTTCAGGGAGTAGAACCAGTAGCCACCGCCGCCTAGCCCGAGGAGCAACAAGGCGAGCAGCCAGGGCCCCGCGCCCCGGTAGGACACGTTGAACCACTCGAGTTGAATCGAGCCTCGAAGCCCGGAGTCCGCCACCTCGATCGACTCCCCTGCCGCGGCGGGAACAGACCAGCCTCCCGGCACCCGCCGGATGCCAGGGTTCGCGCGACGGCCGCACGGCTACACGCTCGGGGCACGAATCTAGGTTCCAACGGGCAGGGAGGCCATCGCCGGGTGATCCCGCCGCTCCGCTTGCCGCTACCCGGTGGACTGCTATAAGATTCGCGTTTTCGCGGGCGTTTACAGGCGTCACCCGGAGATCGCAATGCTCAATTCGCTACGGGCGAACTTCAAGGAGCACCCTTACTTGAAGGTGCTCCTCGGGTTCATCGCCCTCTCCATGGTCGGCTACCTCGGAAGCTATTTCTATGACAGTTCGGGGGGCCAGACGGCCGATTGGGCGCTGAAGGTCAACGGAGAGTCCATCGGGGTTCGCGAATACATCAACACGGCGCGTGGCATGGAAGAGTTCTACCGACGTTCCCTCGGTGACAATTTCGAAAGCTATCGCGAATCGCTTCGCCTCCAGGATATGGCGCTCCAGGCGCTCTCCGACCAGGCCATGATCCTCCAAGATGCGCGGCGAATGGGACTCCGGATCTCGAAAACCGACGTCGCCTCGACCATCAGGAATCAACCGAACCTCCGGGATGAAAATGGTCGGTTTGTCGGCACGGCACGTTATCAAGAGGCCGTCGAACGATCCGTTCCAGGTGGGGTCGTCGCCTACGAGCGCTCGATCTCCGACCAGATGCTCATCGACATCTGGACCGATCTCGTCACGCAGCCGGTGACGATCACCGACGACGAGGTCGAGCAGACCTTTCGACGTCAGTCGGAGACCGCGACGATCGACTATTTGATGTTCCCGGCCGCGCAGCAGACCGTGGACTCGACGGTGTCCGACGTCGCGGCTAGAGCGTTCTACGATGCAAACCCGGGGCGCTATCAGCGTCGCGACGGTCTGAGAATCCGCTGGATCGTCGTTCCCCGCGACTCCCAGCGCCCAAAGCTCTCGATTTCGGAAGAAGAACTGCGACAAGCTTATGGTGCCAACGCCGCGAACTACACCCACCCGGAACAGCGGCGCGCTCGCCACATTCTGTTCAAGCTCGAGCCCGGCGCGACCGCGGCCGACAAGGCGGCGTTGAAACAGCGAGCAGAAGAGACGTTGTCACGGGTTCGCGCCGGTGAGGATTTTGCCGCCCTCGCCGCGAGCCGATCTCAAGACGTTGCCAGTTCCGTCAAGGGCGGGGATCTCGGGTTCTTCGCCCGCGAACAGATGGCCGCCCCCATCTCCGAGGCGGCATTCGAGACCCCCGTCGGTCAGTTGGCCCCGGTCACGGAATCCGGTTTTGGATTCCACGTCATCGAGGTGACCGATTCGCGCCCGCCCGGAACCGTCCCATTCGAAGAGGTCCGTGACGACCTGCTGCGCTCGCGCGAGTTGGCCAAACTCGACGAGTTAGCCCGGGACGAAGCTCAGCGGCTGCGCGGCGAGATCGCAGCCGCCGCTGACCTGGACTCGGTCGCCGGAAACAACGGCCTGGCCATCGGCACCGGAGTCGCCGTGCTTGGCGAGCGCTTCGCCGAGTTGGGTCTTCCTGCCGATTTTCTTTCGTCGTTGTTCACGCTTGAGGTCGGATCCGTCAGCCAACCCGTCCGCGTGGCGAGCGGATCGGCTTTGGTGGCGGTCGAAGAGAAGTTACCGCCGGCAGTTGCCTCGTTCGAGGAGGTGCGTTCTCGCGTCGACACCGACGTCCGTAACGAGCGCACCCGGGATGCGGCCTTCGCCGTAGCCCAGCAGCGAGCGACGCGCGGAACTCTGGGGGAGGCCGGGCGTGCCGCAGGGTTGGAGGTCCGGTCAGGAACGATTCGCCCCGGTGAATCGTTACCGGGAACCGGTGGATCGCCCGGGGAGCTTCAGGTCGCGTGGTTTGGAGCCAGGGCCCAGGTCGGCGCGCGCGGCGTCACTCGAGTTCCGGCCGGAGCGCTCGCTTGGGAACTTCGCGCAAAGCAGTCGTTCGACCGCGATCAATTCGACCAGCAGCGCGAAAGCTTGCGGGCGGAGATCCGGCGCCGCCGTCGGGACGCCTACCGACAGGGTGTGCTGGACGCGTTGCGCACGCAGCAGACGATCGAGATCAACTACGCGGCCCTGCAGCAGTTCGGCAGCTGACGGCATGCCGTCGTGCGGCGGCCCGTCGGCTCAGCCACCCCAGAGCCGTTCGAGCGCACCGACGACCTCGGCTAAGTTGAACGGCTTGGCCAGGAAACCCAGACCCGAGTTACCGAAGTACGCCAGGTTGTCGTCGGATTGCCCGCGACCCGAGGTGAACAACGTCCGCGCTCCGAGCTCGGCATCCAACGCGCGGATTTGCCGATGGAGCATGATCCCGTTCATGTCGGGCAGCGCAAAATCGAGGATCGCCGCATCGTAGAGTCGTTCGTGGACGAGTTCCAGGGCCCGCCGGGCGTCGAGCGCCACGTCGACCTTCCAGCCCCGTTGCATCAACCCGTCGCTCAGCAGAATGCCGATATCGACTTCGTCGTCAACGACGAGGATGCTCCGGTCGGCCACGTGTTACACTCCGGGATCGAAAAAAAAGGGCTCCGTGTCTGCAACCTAATTCCCGGGTCGGGACGAAGCAAACCGGCGTGGCGATTCCAGCTCAGGTCGGAAGGGCTGGATCGAAGAGGCGTTGATATTCTTGGATCGCATATCGATCCGTCATTCCAGCAATGTAATCGGCGAGGGCGCGATCGAGGGGTTCGCCCTCGGAATATCGCAGCGAGTCCTGGGGAATCAATCGGGGGTTCTCCCGATACCGTTCGAACAGCGCCTCCAGTATCCGTCGCGCCTTGTCCTTCATCCGCTCGATCCGGTGATGCCGGTAGAGGTGCTCCGCGAGGTACTGTTTGAGCGCTCGGTTCTCGCCGGCCATCTCCGACGAAAGGCCGACGAGCGAGCAGCCGGCACCGCGTACCTGCTCCGCAGATTCGACGCACGCCGCTTGAACCCGCCCACGGGTCGTCTCAATCAAATCGGTGACGAGTCGATCGATCATCCTTCGTAAGGCCGCCGTGTGCAGTTGGCGTTGACTCGCCCCAGGAAAACGGCAGCGCGATTCGGCGAGCGGACAACCGAAAAGCGGAACAGCCTCAGCCAGCGCCTTCGAATCGAGCAGTCCGGAGTCGAGGCCGTCGTCGACATCGTGATGGTTATAGGCGATTTCATCGACAAAATCGATCAATTGACATTCGAGCGAACCTGGAAGCAGCGGCTCGTAGTCGCAGAACTCGGGTGCCCTCGTAAGGTCGATCGTTCCGCTATGCTTGGCGATCCCCTCGCGAACCTCCCAGGTCAGATTGAGCCCGGGGAAGTCCGCATACCGATCTTCGAGCTTCTCGACGATTCGCAATGTTTGCCGATTGTGATCGAATCCCCCGCAGCCGACGAGTAGTCGATCGAGCACCTCCTCGCCGAGGTGCCCGAAAGGCGCATGCCCGAGATCGTGGGATAGCGCCAGCGTCTCGACGAGGTCTTCATTGACGCGCAGGGCTCGGGCCACGGTGCGCCCGATCTGGCTGACCTCGATGCTGTGGGTCAGGCGCGTGCGGTAGTGATCGCCTTCGTGATTAACGAAGACCTGGGTCTTGTATTCCAGTCTGCGGAATGCGCGGCTGTGAATGATCCGGTCCCGATCGCGTTGGAAGGGATCACGATAGGGATGATCCGGTTCGGCACGCCTGCGGCCGCGGGTCGCAGAGGACCGCTGCGCGTAAAGCGCGAGGCCGCTCGCGTCAGCCGCCTCCGCGCCAGCGGGAGGGCGGGTGGGCATCAGACCGAGAAACTGCTTCCGCAGCCGCAGGTGCCTGTCGCGTTCGGGTTTTCGAACTTGAATCCCGAACCTGTCAGTCCATCATCGTAATCGAGACGAACGCCCTCGATGAACAGGCGCGACGCTTTGTCGACGTAGACGGTGAGCCCGTTGAACTGCAGGACCTCATCGTTGGGCCGTCGCTCGTTATCGAACGTCAGACCATACTCGAATCCGGAGCAACCACCGCCTTTGACCGCGACGCGCAGCGCCCAGCCTTGCTTGTTTTCGACCTGGAGCAGGTCCTTGACCTTGCTGACGGCTTTTTCGGTCACCTGAAGCATGTAATGACCTCCTAAGGAGTGGATCGACGCCCGTCGGGCCGACCACCGATTCCATTTCATAAATTAGCCGCGCCGCCGAAGACCTGTCAAACCCCTGTTCGGAATTTGCGCCGCGAGCCTCGCTGCTCTAGCCTCCGCGGCGAGGGAATGACCATGGAAAATCGCGAAACACCCGCCACCGACCGCATTCAGCTTCATCTCGTGCTGCCCTACAAGTTTCAGCCGGCCGGGGACCCCCGCGTCCGGTCGTATCTCGACGAAGGTTGGACGCTCGAGGAACTCCAGCGCGTCTCGGACAGGGAAGCGCTGCTGACGTTTTCGCGACCGCGATCTCCGACGGAGCGGAACTGACGGATCGGCGGGAATCAGACGAGACCGAGAGCGGCGCCAGCCCTCGAGAACGCCTCTAGGGCTTGGTCCAGTTGTTCCCGGGTGTGCGCGGCCGAGATCTGGCAGCGCACGCGAGCCTGGCCCTGGGGCACGACCGGAAACCCGAATCCGGTGACGAACACCCCCTCCTTTAATAGTTGCTCGCTCATGCGGATCGCGAGCGCCGTCTCACCGAGGATGACCGGGATGATCGGGGTCTGACCGTCGAGCGGACGAAATCCGCGCTCGCGCAGCGAGCTGCGGAAGTAGTTCGCGTTTTCGCGCAGGCGCCCGACGAGTTCCGGTCGGCTCTCCAGATGGCGGACGGCCGCCAAGGCGCTGGCTGCGATCGTCGGGGGCAGAGCGTTCGAGAACAGTTGCGGGCGCGAACGCTGGATCAGGTAATCGATCACCGATGGCGCCGCCGCGGTGAATCCTCCCGCGGCTCCACCGAGTGCTTTGCCGAGGGTCGACGTGATCACGTCCACCTGTCCGAGGAGCCCGAAGTGCTCGGCTGTCCCTCTCCCCGAATCGCCCAAGACTCCCGTCGCATGTGAGTCGTCGATGGCGACCACCGCATCGAATCGCCGGGCCAGCTCGATGA
>JANNRU010000621.1:0-3225 GCA_031401755.1 Acidobacteriota bacterium
GTAATGACCGAAGGCTCGACGATCGTCGGGCGCCACCTGATGGCGCCCGGCGAGGAGCGCCAGCACGTCGCGCTCGGCCGCTTCCGCGGAAACGTCGTCTCGAGCCGTCAAAGCGAGCCAGCCGATCGTGTTCCCCCAATTGAATGCGGTCTGGAAGGTCGTCAGCGGCACGAAGATCGACTGCGTCTCCTCGTCGGCATCGTCACCGGAGCGATTCGATTTGAACACGCCGAGAACGCGGAAGTAGATTCCCTGAATTCGGATCAACTCGCCGATCGGTTCTTCACCCGGCTCGAACAGCAGATCGGCGACGCGCATGCCGATCACCGCGACCTTGCGCCGCTCTTCCAGGTCGAGTGGGTTGAGGAAGCGTCCCTTGACGATTTTCATCGACTGGATCTCACGGATCTCAGGATGATCGCCGTAGACGCTGAACGCTCCGGACTTGGTCCCACGCTGGACATTCTCGCCGCCGCGGTAGCCGCCGATCTGGGCCCGCGGGCAGACCAGGCGCAGGCCGTCGATCTTGGCTCGTACCGCGACCACATCGTCGTTGGTCATCTCGAAGCTGCGACCGGCGGGAAGCCCGCGATAGGGTTTTCCGGTCCGCTGGGTCCAGATAAAGAAGCTGTTCGTCCCGCCGTCGGAGAATCCGGCGCTAACGCCGTTGCTCAGGCCGTTTCCGGACCCGAGCATCACGATCAGCATCAGGATGCCCCAGAAAACGCCGAAAGCCGTCAGGCCGGTTCGGAGTTTGTTCCGACTCAGCGCGTCGCGAATCTCCCGCAGATGGTCCAGATCGAACACCGGCACTCCTATTCGTCTCGCAACGCTTCGATCGGCTGGACGTGCGCCGCCTTGAGCGCCGGGGCCAGTCCGGCCAGTGTGCCGGCAACCACGAGCACGACGGTGGCCCACAGCGCGATGCGTAGGTCGACCTCCGGGTTGCGAAAGTAGTCACCCCCGGGAAGATTCGCGGCCACGACCTCGAGCACGGCGACTCCGAGGACGAGACCGACGTATCCCGCAACGCCGGTCAGCAGCACCGACTCTTGCAGCACGAGCGCGACCACGGACCAGGGGGACGCACCCAACGCTTTACGAATACCGATCTCGCGGGTCCGTTCGCGCACCGCGATCATCATGATGTTGCTGACCCCGACCACGCCGGCGAGGATCGTCCCGAAGCCGACGATCCAGATGAAGATCCGTATGTTCCGCATCAAACCGGTGAAGCGTTGAAACTCTTCGACGTTGTTGC
Organism: Acidobacteriota bacterium; assembly: GCA_031401755.1. Classification (GTDB taxonomy): domain Bacteria; phylum Acidobacteriota; class Polarisedimenticolia; order Polarisedimenticolales; family Polarisedimenticolaceae; genus JANNRU01. Next base: position 1,262 of record JANNRU010000621.1, read on the forward strand.
GGACGAATACTGCCCGGCGGTCGGCCGGGTCGAAGTCGTGCCAGTCGGCGAGTTTCTGCGTGATCTCGGCAGCCATCGCCTGCGTTCGATCGAACGCTGCGTCGCCGGTGGTCAACATGATCTGTCCAACGCGGTTCGCCCCGTTGTAGGTTCGCTGCGCCGTAGAGATCGGGAGGTAGATTTTCTCCATTTCCGATTCGCCACCATCGTCGATGAAGATGCCCACGACCTTGAAAGCGATACCGTTGATCTTGATCTCCTCGCCGATCGCCGAAGCCGTCTTGAATAGCGCTTCTTTGACGTGGTCGCCGATGACGGCGACCTTGCGATTCTCGACGATGTCCAGTTCGTTGAGGTAGCGCCCGCGGGTGATGATCGTTTTTTCGAGATACTGGTGATCGGGGTGCACCGCTCGGATGTCGAAAGTCCCGGTCTCGCCCTTGTAGGCGACGCCGAGGGCGCCCCGGATCCAGAAGCGCGAGGTGATGTGTTCAACGCCGTTGACCCCGGTTTCGATCCGTTGGTGGTCGAGGTTGGTCATTTGAACCTGACGGTTCGGTCGCAAGCCGGCATGGGGAAGGCTGGTTTGGCCTGGGAAGACCCAGATGCTGTTGATCGCGTCATCGCGGAACTGATACTCGATGCCGTGCTCGAGGCCGGTGCCCGATCCGAGGAGCACGATCAACATGAAGATGCCCCAGGCGACGCTGAAAGCAGTGAGAAAACTGCGCAGCCTGTTCGCCCGGACGACCTCGAAAATCTCTTGCCAGACGTCGCGATCAAGCATGGGCCAGCGCCTTGCGCTCGTCACGTTCGATCTTGCCGTCCTTGAGCCAGATCACGCGATCGCACATCTGGGAAATGTCGTGCTCGTGGGTGACGATCACGACCGTGACGCCGGAGCGGTGCACGTCGCGCAGCAGGTTCATGATTTCGAGCGAGGTGACCGAGTCGAGCGCTCCGGTCGGCTCGTCGGCCAAGATGACTTTGGGTGAGGAGATCAACGCCCGGGCGATCGCGACGCGCTGCTGCTGCCCTCCCGACATCTCGGAGGGCAGGTGGCCGGCCCACGGTCCGAGTCCGACGCGCTCGAGATAGTCGGCCGCGATAGTGTTGCGCGTAGTCCGGCGAACGCCTTGGTAGTAGAGCGGAAGCGCGATGTTCTCCAGCGCTGTCTTGAACGGTATCAAATTGAAAGACTGGAAAACGAAGCCGATGAACTTGTTGCGCAGCCGCGCCGCTCGAGTCTCGCTGAGTTGGCGGATCGGTGTGCCGTCTAGCAAGTACTCGCCGCCATCGTGGGTGTCGAGCAGGCCCATGATGTTGAGCAAGGTCGACTTCCCCGATCCGGAAGCCCCCATGATCGCGACGAGTTCACCGGCACCGATCGTCAGGTCGACGTCGCGCAGCACGTGAAGCCGGTTTTGACCGATCACGTAAGACTTGTTGAGCTTTTTCGTCTCGAGCATCGGCGGTTCGGTCACCTTAGCATCCGTTCCGAGACCCGGCTCCCGGATCGGCTGATACGAATGGGCCGTGAGCGGGTTCCGCCACCGTGATAGACTCTCCTGGTCGGTCGGGTCGGAAGCGCACGATGATCAAACGCAGAGTCCTCGTCGTTCTTACGTTGGGAACACTTCTCGGCGCCATCCCCGGGTGCGGAACGGATGCAGACGCCCAGGCGGCGGACGTGCGCCAAAGTGCCCCCCAAAAAACCCCGGCCTCCCCAATCCCGTTGCCGACCACCCGGCCCGCGGATCTGCCGGTGCGCGAGTTCGGAAAGCGTGCGGGAGCGACCGTCTATCGAAAAGAGATCTTCTCGCAAGTCCAGACGATCGATCGCATCTACCGTTCGATGACCGGGCCGATGAGCTTACACCGAATCGAATTGCTGCCGGGCCAAGCCGCGGAGTTGCTGTGGGTCGTGGGTTACGGCGCAGCGATCGTGGACGAGGATGGGAAAA
>JANNRU010000622.1:0-1926 GCA_031401755.1 Acidobacteriota bacterium
GGCGGACGCGCGGTCGACGAGCTACTCACCGCGCTCGACGACGGCGACCACAGGCTGCGAGCGCGCGTGATGCCCCTCCTGGCTCTGATCCGCGATGCGCGGGCCGCCAATCCGCTTATGGCCATGCTGCTCGACCGGAGCCCGAGTCTACGCATCGCCGCCGCTCGCGCGCTCGCTCGTTTTCCTTCGCCGGAATGCGTCCTGGCCCTCGAACGAGCGACAGTAAAGGACCGCCACGGAGAGGTTCGCGTCGCGGCCACTTGCTCGCTGACCGACCTCTACGGCACCGGCCAAGACGAAGCCCTGCGACCCGTGCTCGAACTTCTCACCGATTCGTGTCAGGCCGTTGCCGTAAGAGTCGCCGCGTTGGCCGTCGTACCCTTCCTCCCCCGGGCGGAACGATTGGGTGCACTGGCTCGCCTTGAAGGAGATGCGTCGGAGGAGGTGCGTTGCCGCGCGGCCGAGTTGGCCACGGTCGGCGACCCATCGAGCCGAGTGACCGGAGAAGAGATCGAGTTGCTCGTGGCCGACCTGGCGTCACAGGATTACGCCAAATGGCACGCCAGCGTAACCCGACTTGCCGCCTGCGGTGATCGCGCAGTTCGGCCGCTGGTCGCATATTTGTGCGCGCGATCGGGCGACCCCGAGCTCGGCGCTCGCGCGGGCCTCGCGCTGCGAGCGATGGGGCCACGTCGCGGGCGAAGACTCGCCGACCTCGTCACCGAAATCGACTCGGCGCAAGCGCTGCTCGTTGTGGTCGAGACGATTGGGGCCTACGGCGAGAAGTCGCTGATCTACAGACTGCATGGCCTCATCGAGCGGCTCGCCCAGCGCCGTTCGTCATCGCCGGGAACGCGCGACGAAAATCTGGAGCGCGTCCGGGCCAAGGCCCACCTCGAACTGGCTCGGGTCGGAAGCCGAGTCGCGATCGACGACCTGCGTAGCGCGATCATCGACTCCCGTCCCGGGGTTCCGACCGATATCGTCGCGGCACTGGAGTGGATCGGCACGCGGAATGAGATCCCAGCGCTGCTTTCGTGCTACGTCCGGGAGGACGATTTCCTGCGCGAGCGCCTGGCCGCGGTGATCCGGAGCTTGATGCGCCGCGAGCGAATTCGCAGGAACGATCGGACTTTTCAGCAACTCGACCGCGAGCGGGCGCGAGCGTTGGCGGCGATCCTGCCGCCTCCCGCTTCCCGCTCGGGACGACGCGCCACCCGGGTTGAGACGTCCTCAGCCTGACGCGGGGTCGGGTCTCTCGGCCTGCTGCAACCCGCGTGCTATAGTGCGGCCGGTCTCCAACGGGGAAATGCCATGCTGACAGCTCTTTTCACCCTGGTTTACGTCGTCGTTTGCGTTTTTCTGATCCTCGTGGTCCTGCTGCAGAGCGGAAAGCGGGCCGACATCGCCGGCGCCTTCGGCGGTGGCGGTAGTCAGACTGCCTTCGGCGCCAGGGGGGCGGCGACGTTGCTCAGTCGCCTGACGACGATCTCGGCGATCCTTTTCATGGTGCTCGCGCTGGTTCTGTCCGTCCGCAAGACTGCGAGCGAAAGCGGACGAAGCGTTCTCGACGACGTTCCAGCCGCGGATGAAGTCACGTTGCCGACCGTCCCGATCCCCGACTCGCCCCAACTCCCGTCGGAACCGTCTTCAGACGCGCCGACCGAACCGGCCCCGCTGACGAACCCCGATGGGACGACGAGCGGCGCCTCCGAAACCGATCCGGTCCCCGTCGGGCGCTGAATCGAGCCGCCGCAGCGCGACGCGCGAGTTTGGAATCCGTGTCTGTCTGATCCGTGCCGAAGTGGTGGAATTGGTAGACACACCATCTTGAGGGGGTGGCGCCCGAAAGGGCATGCGAGTTCGAGTCTCGCCTTCGGCACCAGGATTCACCAGTCGCGATAGTAGGTTCCGTCGATCGCTTGA
>JANNRU010000623.1:0-8245 GCA_031401755.1 Acidobacteriota bacterium
GCACAGGATCGGCGCCTTGCGACTGGGCGGTGGCCGCGACGAGACACCGCTCGGATTCTGGGTCGCCGGCGCCTATGGGCACGGCGATTGGGACGAGGTGGATGGATTCACCGGCATGAGTTCCCGAACCGGCGGCGCCACACTCGGCGTGGATCACGCGTTCGGCCAGCGATTTCTTGGCGGCGTGAGTCTCGGCTATCTGACGACCGATCTGGACTTCGATCGCGGCCGGGGCGAGGGTGACACCACCGCGTTGATCCCTTCTCTTTACGGGAGTTGGTTCACGCCGAAAGCCTGGCTCGACATGGCGCTTTCCTATGCAGACTTGGACCACGATTTCGATCGTCAGATCGAGGTCGGGATGACCGAGCGCACGGCCACGGGCGAGTTCGACGCGCACTTGGTCTCGCTGATGCTCGAAGGTGGGTACGACTTCGATCTCGGTAACTCCTGGGAGCTACAGCCGTTTGGCCGCGCACTCTACGCCGACCTCGATGAAGACGGATTCGTCGAGACCGACGCGGGCGACGTGAACCTGGAGGTCGCCGGCCGGAGCTACCGCTCGCTCGCTTCGGAGCTGGGGCTCGGCTTGACCGCGCGACGGAAACACAAAGGAACGAGCTTCGCCCCGCGATTCCGTCTGGCTTGGCTGCACGACTACGCGATCGACGACCGCGAGATCCGGGCATCGTTCACCGGGGCCTCCGGCGATCCGATGCGACTGGTCGGGCCGGAGGTCGCGCAGGACCGCGCGCGGATCGAGGCCGGGTTGTCGGCGACGCGGGGGAAGGCTACGGGTTCGGTGGCTTTCTTCCAAGAATTGTCGGGAGAGTATGACGGCGGTGGGATCGTTCTTTCATTCGGCCGGCAATTCTGATCCACGGAAGCGATCACCGATGCTCAACGCTTGCTCCCCGAAAAAACCTCTTTCAATAGTCCCGTCACGCGAGCCGCCGGATCCGTGCGGATCTTCTTTTCTTCTTCGCCCAACACGTAGAACAACCCATCCAGAGTCTTGCCGGTCACGTGCTGATCGAGGTCGAGCGACGGACTCTTCATGAACGGAATCGCCGAGAACTGCCCGACGAGTTCCTTGTAACGCTGCGTCGCGCCGACCTCGCCCATCGCTTCCGAGACGACCGGGAGGAACGCCGCGGACAGCCGCTCGGAGGTCTTGGCGCGGAAGTACTCGGTCGCCGCGGTGTCGCTGCCTTTCAGGATCTGCCTGGCGTCGGCGAAGGTCATCTCTTTCAAGGCGTCGCTGAAGATCGATTTCGGAGTTCTTCCCGAGGGATTTGGGATTTGGGGCAAACGTCTCGGGGTTTGAGTTGACCGTGGTGTCCGAATATTCGATCGACGGTCGCAGAGCCCCAAGTCTACCGGAAATCTTGGTGAATTTGAATCTTCCGTCGACTCGGCGATCCACCGTAGAATCCGCCCGTGGCCACCACCCTCCAGCCCTGGCAGGTCCTGCTGGCCACGATGGCCGGCTGGATCAACCGCCATCAGCAGGCCGCGATCGACTACCTTCGAGAAGAGAACCGAATCATGCTCGAGCAACTTGGGGAACGCCGGCTCCGGGTCAACGACGAACAACGCCGACGGCTGGCTGTTGCTGACAAGGCGGTGGGTCGAAGGGCGCTGGCCGACCTCGCCTGTATGTTCTCTCCCGACACAATCCTGGCCTGGCATCGCAAACTTGTTGCTGCCAAGTGGGATCAGAGCAAGACGCCGCGCGTACCAGGCCAGGCCGTCCGGGAGTGATGAAGGAGATCGAGCGACTCGTCCTCCGCATGGCCCGCGAGAATCCGCGTTGGGGTTACTCTCGGATCGAAGGCGCCCTCGCCAATCTCGGTCATCGCGTCGCCCGAACGACGATTGCCAACATCTTGAAGCGCAACGGCATCGACCCGGCTCCCGAACGCGGCCGCCGGACATCTTGGAGCACATTTCGCGGTGCGCACTGGGCGACGATCGCCGCGATCGACTTCACGACCGTCGAGATGTGGAGCCGGCGAGGGCGGGTCACGATGTTTGTCCTGTTCGCCATCGACCTGCGAAGCCGCCGCGTTCACTTCGCCGGAATGACGCTGAGTCCGGACGAGGCGTGGGTTCGCCAGGTCGGGCGGAATCTCACGGATCCCGTCGATGGCTTCCTCCGCGAGAAACGGTTCTGCCTGATGGACCGTGACACCAAGTTCACTGCGGCTTTCCGCGCCTTGCTTGACGATGCCGGCACGGAATCCGTTCGGCTCCCGGCACGCTCCCCCAATTTGAATGCCTGGATCGAACGATTCATGCTTTCAATCAAATCGGAGTGTCTCGACCCAATGATCTTCTTCAGCGAGGAATCGCTGGGCCGCGCGGTTCAGGAGTACGTCGCCCACTACCACACCGAGCGGAACCACCAAGGACTCGCCAACGCGCTCATAGCGCCCGAAGCGATTGGGACGGATCCCGGACCGGTTCGATGTCGCGAACGACTCGGCGGGATGCTTCGTTACTACCATCGGGACGCGGCCTAGCATCTTCGGGATCTCACACCCCGTATTGCGGCGTATTGCGGCGACGCCTCGTTGCCGACGCTTGCGTATGTTCGCAACGTTCGCGACTCGACTCCAGCATGGGCCGAACTCCGCGACGTTTCCAAGGATCACACGGGAACTTCCCGTCGACGGAATCCTGATCTGGCCGCTCTCGGATCAAGTGTCGCGCGAGTAAATGGACCAGACGCTACCGAAGGCTCTGGATTGCGTTACGTAAAGACTTCCGTTTTACTTTCGCTATGTTCCACGTGGAACGTCTCGAACGGTCCGGGCTGTGTTAGAGTGCGCGAGCACGGCCAACTATTCGGGGATCTGGGGTCTTTGTGGGACAAGTGGTCGCCATCGTCAATCAAAAAGGCGGCGTCGGCAAGACCACCACGGCGATCAATCTCGCCGCCGGTCTGGCCATCGCCGAGCGGCCCACCCTGCTGGTCGACAGTGATCCCCAGGCCAATACGACTCGGGCGCTGGGTTATCCCGCGGATCCGGAACGCCCATCGCTCTATGACGTCTATTCCGGAACGGCCTCGCTCGAGTCGACCAAGATCGTCAACGAGGCCCTCCCCTTCCTGACCATCGTTCCCGCCGACCGCGACCTGGTCGGCGTCGAAGTCGAGTTCGTGGGAGCCGACGGGCGGGAAATGCGCCTGCGCAAACTTCTCGAAGTCGATCGGGCGCTCTACGACCACGTATTGATCGACTGCCCGCCGTCCCTGGGTTTCCTGACCCTCAATGCGCTCGTCGCCGCCGATTCGGTGCTGATCCCGGTCCAGTGCGAGTATCTGGCGCTGGAAGGCATTTCGCAGCTCGTCGAGACGATCGACCTGGTCCGGGATGTCCTGAATCCCGAACTCTCGATCCGTGGCGTCCTGATGACCATGTATGACGAACGAACGAATCTTTCCCGTCAGGTCGTGGACGAGGTCCGCTCCGTCTTTGGGGAGCGCGTCTTCAAGAGCGTGATTCCGAGAAACATCCGGCTCGGAGAAGCGCCCAGCCACGGAAAGTCGATATTCCTCTATGACATACGCTCGAAGGGCGCCGACGCGTACCTCGAGCTGACGAAGGAGTTCCTCGACCATGAAGCGACAGGCGCTGGGGAAGGGGCTCCGTAGCCTCATTCCCGAAAAACCGGCCGCGAGCCCCTCCGTCCGACCCTCGGCCTTTGAATCGCCGCCGGCCGCCTCCGGGCTGGGGTATCGCCTGCTGGACTTGGATCGGATCGATCCCAATCGGGACCAGCCCCGGCGCCGCTTCGATCCGGCGCCGCTCGAAGAGCTGGCCCAATCGATGAAGGACCAGGGAGTCCTGCAACCGGTCGTCGTCCGGCCCCAGGGGGACCGTTTTCAGCTCATCGCCGGCGAGCGGCGCTGGCGCGCGGCCCAAATGGCTGGACTTTTGAAGATTCCGGCGATCGTGCGCGAAGTCGGAGACATGCATGTGTTGGAACTGGCTCTGGTCGAAAACCTCCAGCGCGAAGAGCTGAACCCGATCGATGCGGCGCATGCCTTTCAGGTCCTGATCGACGATCTCGGCCTGACCCAGAACGATGTCGCCAGCCGCGTGGGCAAACAGCGGACCACGGTGACCAATCTGCTCCGCCTGTTGACCCTTCCTGCCGCGGTTCAGGACAAGGTCCGGACCGGGCAGATTTCGACCGGCCACGCCAAGGCACTAGCGGCTCTCGGAAGCCCGTCCCTGCAGATCGAGATCGCGGAACGGATCCTCAAGGAGGGCCTTTCGGTCCGTCAAGTCGAGCTCCTCGCGGGCCGGGCCGGAAAAGACGACGGCCGCGCCGGCTCGGGGGCGAGGGTTGCCACGCCCGCCGATGCCAACGTACGGGCGGCCGAGCAGCACCTCCAGCGCGCGGTCGGCACCCGCGTCCGGATCGTCCAAGGGAAGGGGGGCGGCGGTCGCATCGAGCTGCACTTCTTCAGCCATGAAGAGATGGAGCGGGTTTACCAACGCCTAATCCGCGCCGGCGGCGAGTGATCGCCGACGGAAGTGTCGGCGATCTAACCCCGCAGACATTTGCGTCGGCGGAACATACGCGCCGACAAGATTGTCTGCCGCAGACTTTCTTGTCGGCAATACGAATCCGCCGACGAAATTGTCGGCAGCGCGCAACTTCTCTACCTTGACACGTTTTGCCGCGCTCTGTTAGCATTTGCGCGCCTCAACCACACTTAAAGGGATAAGCCTTAGCGGGCACGAGGGTTCGAGGCGGTCCTCGGGCTCACGCAACGCGAAGCCATGCGATGAAAGACCGCAAGCTCGCCACGCGATATGCCCGCGCCTTGCTGGGCCTGTTGCCCGAGAACCCTGCCGCCGAGTCGGCCGAGCGCTTCCTGTCGGCCCTAGGCCAGGCGATGCAACAGTCACCCGACACCCAGGCTGCCCTGCTCGACCCGGCAATCCCGCGCGCCCGCCGTAAACAAATGCTCGAAGCGATCGCCGCCCAGCACGCCGTACCCAAAGAGGTCGGCCGCTTCCTCAGCGTCATCGTCGATCACAACCGGACCGCCGCGATCCCGGAGATCGCCGTGGTCTTCGCCGGCGAACTCGACCGCCGCTCGGGAATCCTCACCGCCGAGATGACCACCGCGCGCCCGATGTCCGACGACGACCGGGAACGCGCGCGGCAGGGTCTCGAACGCGCCACAGGGAAGCGCGTCCGTCTGACTTTCAAGGTCGAGCCGGCGCTGGTCGGCGGAGCGGTCACCCGTGTCGGCTCCCGCGTCTTCGACGGCAGCGTGCGCAGCCACCTTGCGCGGCTGGGCGCCCGCATGACCCAGGGTTAGTTCAGGAGAGTTCATGGAAATCAAGGTCGACGAAATCAGCAAGCTCATCCGTCAGCAGATCGAGGACTTCGATCGCAAGACCGATCTGTCCGAGGTCGGCACGGTCATCTCCGTCGGCGACGGAATCAGCCGGATCTACGGCCTCGAGAACGTCATGGCCGGAGAGCTGCTGGCCCTACCGCACAACGTCATGGGGATGGCGCTCAACCTCGAAGAGGACAACGTCGGTGCCGTACTGCTCGGCGAGTTCACCAAAATTCGCGAAGGCGACCAGGTGCGCCGGACGCGCAAGATCATGCAGGTCCCCGCAGGTGAGGCGATGCTTGGCCGCGTGGTCGACCCGCTGGGCTTGCCGCTAGACGCCAAGGGCCCGATCGCGACCACGCACACCATGAACGTCGAGCGCATCGCCCCCGGCGTCGTCGAACGCCAGCCGGTGCACGAGCCGCTCCAGACCGGTCTCAAGTCGATCGACAGCATGACCCCGATCGGCCGCGGTCAGCGCGAGCTGATCATCGGCGACCGCCAGACCGGCAAGACCGCGATCGCCCTGGACACGATCATCAATCAGAAGGGCAAAGGCGTCATCTGCATTTTGGTCGCGATCGGCCAGAAGCAATCGACGGTCGCCCAGGTGGTCAAGATCCTCGAAGAGCAAGGGGCGATGGGCCACACGATCGTGGTCACCGCCAACGCTTCCGCCCCGGCACCCCTGCAATACTTGGCACCCTACTCCGGCTGTGCGATCGGCGAGTACTTCATGTTCCATGGCCGGGACGGCAAACCAGCGTCCCAGGCCAATCCCGGTCGCGCCGTGCTCGCGGTCTATGACGACCTGTCCAAGCACGCGGCGGCCTACCGTCAGATCTCGCTGCTGCTCAGGCGGCCGCCCGGCCGCGAGGCCTTCCCCGGTGACGTCTTTTATCTGCACTCGCGCTTGCTGGAGCGAGCGGCCAAACTCAACGCCGAGCTCGGCGGCGGATCGCTCACCGCGCTACCCGTCATCGAGACCCAGGCCGGCGACATCTCGGCCTACATCCCGACCAACGTGATCTCGATCACGGACGGGCAGATCTTCCTCGAATCCGACTTGTTCTATGCGGGCATCCGCCCGGCGATGAACGTCGGCCTGTCGGTCTCCCGCGTCGGCGGAAACGCCCAGATCAAGTCGATGAAGCAGATTGCGGGTACGCTGCGGCTGTCGCTCGCGCAATACCGTGAACTCGAAGCGTTCTCCCAATTCGGTTCCGACCTTGACCGCGCCACGCAGTCGCAGCTCAACCGGGGCCGGCGTCTGGTCGAGATCCTCAAGCAGAATCAATACGCGCCGCTGTCGGTCGAAAAACAGGTCTTGATGATCTATGCGGCGACGACCGGGTTCCTGGACGATCTGCCGGTCGATCAGTGCCTGGCTTTCGAGACCGAGCTGTATCGAACCTTCGAAGTTCAGTACAAGGACCTGCTGGCCAAGTTGGGCGAAAAGTCCGGGCTCTCCGACGAAGTCAAAGACCAATTGAAGGCTGCAGTGACGATCGCCAAGGAACAGTTCAAGGCCACCCACCGCACGGTCGCCTGAGGCTCGACGCGGCGTGGCCAAGACCCAAGACCTCAAGCGGCGCATCCGGTCGATCCGCAACACGATGCAGGTGACGCGGGCCATGAAGATGGTCAGCGCGGCCAAGCTGCGCCGCGCCCAGGATCGCATCCTGCGCGCGCGACCCTACGCCGAACGAACGCGGCACCTGCTGGGCTCGCTCGCCGCACGCGCAACGCCGGACACGCATCCGCTGCTCCGGCGCAACCCGCCCCAACGCACTCTGGTCGTAGTCGTCGCGGCCGACAAGGGGCTCTGCGGTTCGTTCAACGCCGGCATTCTGCGCGCGGCCCAAAACTTCGCTCGCGATCGCGCGGGAGACGATTTGGTCTGGGCTGCGATCGGCAAGCGCAGCCGGGACTATCTGGCGCGACGCCACGATCTGGCCGCGCAGTGGACCGACATCTTTCGCAACGTCGACTTCGCCATCGGCAAGGAGATCGCCGGCGAGTTGATGCGGCGCTTCCTGGACCACGAAGTCGATTCGATCGTGTTGGTCTACAACGAATTCAAATCGGCGATCCAGGCGCGGCCCGTGGTCCTGCAACTGCTCCCGATCGAACCGGCGCAGTTGAGCCCGGAAGAGTCGGGAGACGAATACCTCTACGAGCCGTCGGCGGAGGGTCTGTTCGCAGCACTGCTGCCGCACTACGTCGAGATCCAGGTCTTCAACGCCCTGATCGAGTCGGCGGCCGCGGAACACGCCGCGCGGATGGCGGCAATGGACTCGGCGACCAAGAACGCCGGTGAGTTGATCGACGGTCTGACCTTGCGCATGAACCGCGTGCGCCAGGCTTCCATCACGACCGAGATCATCGAAGTGGTCTCCGGCGCCGAAGCGCTGGGCTGAACGGGAGCGAATCTTCATGAGCCAGCCAGGAAGAGTGGTCCAGATCATCGGTCCGGTCATCGACGTCGAGTTCGACGGCGAGAACCTGCCTGCGATTTACAACGCGATCCGCGTCTACGACGACGGCGTGGAAACCGGCGTGCCGATCGACGTGGTCGCCGAAGTCGAGCAGCACCTCGGCGAAAATCGCGTGCGCTGCGTGGCCATGGAGCCGACCGACGGCATGGTCCGCGGCATGAAAGCCGAAGACCTCGGCGAACCGATCAAAATGCCGGTCGGCGAGGCGACGCTCGGTCGCGTGCTCAATGTGATCGGCAAACCGGTGGACCAGCGCGGACCGGTCAACGCCACCGAGTACTGGCCGATCCACCGCGCGGCCCCGAGCTTCGCAGAGCAGAACACCAAGATCGAAATGTTCGAGACCGGGATCAAGGTCATCGACCTGCTCGAGCCG
>JANNRU010000624.1:0-3745 GCA_031401755.1 Acidobacteriota bacterium
TCGGCGACCACGTCGCCGTCGACGTGCACGAGCGAGATCGAGCCACCCGAAGTGTCGGCCAGGACGTCGCCGGCGATCTGTTCGGCGCGGATCGCGCCGCCCGAGGTGTCCAGGATCGCGTCCGCCGTCAATTCCTGAGCGTCGATCGAACCGCCCGCCGTGTCGATTGCGACCGCGGTGTTGCGCGGGACTTGGATCTCCCACTGAACTCGGCCGCGTGAGCCCGTCCAGCCGGAGAACCAGGAGCGAACGCCACCGCCCGATCCCTTTCGTTCGGCCTTGACCACGACCTGGTTGGCGTCGGAGACGAAGCTGAGGTCGTACAGCGTCTCGAAGTCATCGCGCTCGGCGACAAGCAGGATCGAGGCCCCGTCGCGGTCGGTCCCGACCACGGTGACTGCGCCAGTGTCGACGTCGAGGACCAGGCGCCCGCCTGGCGTGAGGGGGAGCTGTTTTTCGATTCGGGTCTCGGCGAGCGCGGTGGAAGTCGCGGCGACCAGCAACAAGGTGAGGGTTAGCGGCGCTTTTCCTGGGACTCGGTTGGGGTTCATCGGCTGCCTCCTGCGGGTCTGAGGATCCGCGTGACGTTGGATTGTAGCTGGGACGCGGTCCTGGGTGAAGACGTGCGGGGGAGGGGGTGGGTTCCAGAAAAAGGGGCGTCAGCCGCCTTCTCCACCGCGCCTCGGCGTGGTCGACCGGCGAACTCGGGTTAGGGGGATCCCCGTCGAAAGCGACCAAGTGTTTTTGAGAGTTGACGTGAACCGCTTGGTTCGCCAAAAAGTCCATGCCGACGAGCCCATCGAACGCGGGAGTCCGGCACCGTGTCACGCTGACGCGGTACGTCCGCGTCAGCGGTCGGTCGGGGTGAATCCAGCCGATCCAAGACCGCGGTGAGGCCCCGCCGGATTCCGTGCGCTACCGAGAGATCGTCGAATCGATTTCGTTATGACCACGCTCGCCACGACTCAGCGCGAGGGCCTGGACCTCCGGGCGAGATTCTCGTGGATCCACTCGATGAACGCCGACAGTCTACTCTCGTGCGACATCGCGGGCTTACGCGGACTCACCACGACGTCACGCTCGCTCTCCGGAGGGCTCGTCAGCGGGCGATGGATCAGCCTGCGGATATAGCGGATGCCGGTCGGGTCCGGATCGTCGACTACGATCCCGACAACCGGCCTCGCCCCGCTACCCGAACTAGCCCCGCCCGGTGCGGCGAAACTGGTTGCCGCCAACGAACGTTCGGCCGACAACAACGGGACAGCGATTGCAAGAAGCACGATTCTCGCAAGTCGGTTGAACTTACTATTGGATCTCATGACTCGCGCTCCCCATCCAAATACTCACTGAAAGACACAGCCTCAGGAAGTTCGTTATCGACTCGCACCAAGTACAGCCGAAGCGTCTTTTCGTTGGATCGAACCCGAGGCAAGTGCTCCGAGACATCGTCGAATCGATTTCGTCATGACACGCTCGCCACGACTCAGCGCGAGGCCCTGGACCTCCGGACGAGATTCTCGCGGATCCACTCGATGAACGCCGACAGTCTACTTTCGTGCGACATCGCGGACTTGCGCGGACTCACGACGACTTCACGCTCGCTCTCCGGAGGGCTCGTCAGCGGGCGATGGATCAGCCTGCGGATATAGTGGATGCCGGTCGGGTCCGCGTCGTCATAGATGCTTCCAGCGATCGGAATCGACGAAACCGCGGACGACGGACCGCTACCGAGCATTGACGTCGGTGCGGCCGCTGCACTCGAGACCGCGGCAGCCGAGATGACGATCGCGAGGATCGAAGTTGCGAGCATTCTGTAATTTGCGTGCATGGCGGTACTCATGACTCGCGATCTCCGTTGACATAAGTTCTATATGCGGACGCTTCGGGCAGGCTCTGATCAACTCGGAGCAAATACGACCGAAGCGTCTTCTCGTTGGACCGTGCGCTAGAATCGTCTCCTCGCTCCCGGTAAATCTTCCAAAGATGGTACGCATTCCGGAAGATGACCAGCGAATAGTCGCTTCGCCGCGCCAGCTGGTTGGATCGCAGGAACAACATCTCAGCTTCACCAACGCCCTTATCCTGCGAACGCAGGGTCGCGAGGTGGCTGAGGGCCAAAGCCTGGAGTCGATCGAAGCCAGACTTCTCGGCTTCGATCAGCGACTCCGCGATAATCTTGGTGGCTCGCTTGATCTCGTTCGCAACTGCCAGCGCGACGGCGTAGTTGATTTGCGCACGGCACGCATCATAGGGACGGGGAATGCCCGAATAGATCTCGTGGGCTCGCTCGAAGCACTTGGCGGAGTCGAGGAATTTTCCCGTCAGCGCAAGAAGGACTCCGAGCTGAGCTTGAAGTTGGGCTTCGAGATCGGGGTCGCCTGGAACGCTCGCCAGCGACGTGGTGGCCTCGCGGAGTGCAACTTGCGCAATTTCCGAGCGTCGCAATCGTGCGCAGGCTGTGGCGAACGCAATTAACGTCTGAATCCGCTGTCTTGGCGTGCGGCAGCAGCCCAGTAGCGACTCGGCCTCGAGCTTTGCCGACTCGTAGCGCTCAAGGTGCAGCAGACAGTTAATGTATTGAAGTCGGAGATCCCCGACCCTATCGGACCCATGAAACTGCTCCGTCGCCGGCCCGACCAACCGCAGCATGGACACGTAGTTCCCCGCCATGCGCAGCCGATCAAGCTTCTCGAACGTCTCCTCGATCGTCGCCGGCAACTGGACCGGTTCCCCGACGCCCTGCCACAACTCCAATTCGAACTTCTCCGCGAGCTGCGTGACCGGCACGCCGTAGATCTGGCTCAACGTGAACATCCGCGGAAAGGTCGGAGTGGCCTGGCCGTTTTCGATTCGCGAGAGGTGGGATTTGGTGATCCGTTCCGGCAGGCTCGCCGACATTTCCTCGACGGTGTCGAGCGAGAGCTTGCGTCCTTCGCGAATGCGCTTCAGGTAGTCACCGAAGCGGTGCTGCCGAGGTCTCGATTCCGTATTTTGCACTTTGCGCTCCCAAGGCTTTCGAGCGACCCCGGTACCCAGTGTGGGACGACTTGCGCTCGCTGAGCGATCGACCCATCCGGCCGTGCCCGCCCCCCCCTGTGTCGTGGTGTGACGGATGGCCCTCACACCGGATAGTAATAGACTCTCAATCGCGTTCCGTGGCGACAACCAGTTATGAACTGGGTTTCCATCCGGAAACCCCCAAGTTGCGTTACCGCAACTAGTCCGGGGTTTCGGGTTGGCGCCCAACCCGACTCCGGCGCGGCGATAATACGGCGGGGACCCGCCCGCGAGAAGCCCAACGACCCCCAACCCGGTTTCATTACGAGAACTCGTGGTTACCCGGCGCGGGCTATCCTTCGGCGCCATGCTTCCCGCCCGACCCGGCCTGGCCGCCGTGGCCCTCGCTATCGCGCTCGGAGCGATCGCCTACGGCCGCTCGCTCCCCTACCCCTACGTCCAGGACGCCGTCCCCGCGGTCCAGTTGAACCCCGTCGTCGAGCGGGGCGACTGGCGCGAGATCTTCCTCCGGGATTATTGGGCCGACACCGGATCGCCGGCTCGGAGCCTCTACCGCCCGATGACCGTGGCGAGCTTCGCCCTGGAGCGCCGACTCGCCGGTGCCGCAACCCCGCGGATTTCCCGCGCCGTCAATCTTCTTCTGCACCTACTCGTGGCACTTTCCCTGTTTCGTCTGCTCGTCCGCGTCGGGGCCGGCCCAACCGCGGCGCGCGCCGCCGGCCTGCTG
>JANNRU010000625.1:0-7787 GCA_031401755.1 Acidobacteriota bacterium
TCGAGATGATTCGTCGGCTCGTCGAGGAGTAGCAGGTCCGGATCTCCCAGCAGCAATCGGGCGAGAATCACGCGCATTCGCCAACCACCGGACAGCGTGGCGATCGCCCTCCCGAAGCTCTCCTCGGCCAACCCGAGCCCGGCGAGGATACGCCGGGCTCGCGTCTCCAAATGGTCTCCGCCGCCGGCTTCGAAGCGCGCTCGCGCATCGGCCCAACTCTCGCGCAGCCGCGTGCATCGCGGATCGGTCGGATCGACCCCCGAGAGCTCCTCGGCCAACTCGGCTTGTCGTCGTTCGAGTGCCAGCAGCCGATCAGCGCCCGCCAGCGCGACCTCGAGCACGGTTCCCTCAGCCACGGTCTCGACCTGCTGCGGCAAGAACGCCACGCGTAGATCGCGGGGCCGATGCACGCGGCCAAGCGTCGGCTCGTCCTCCCCGGCGATCAGCCGTAGGAGTGTGGTCTTGCCGGCGCCATTCGGCCCGACAAGTCCGATCCGTGCGGACGCCGGCACGAGCCAGGAAACCCCCTCGAACAGGGTCTGAGCACCGAACCGGCGCTCGACGTTCTCGAGCCTAATCATCCGATCCAAGACCTCCTGCCGATCGTTGCGCGAGATCGATGGTTCCGCCAAACCTCGGGGATTATATTCGGCGTCTCGCGAATGACGACCGCACAGGAGACCCGCGGATGCCCGTGATCTTCGACGCCCAGCGATCCGTGCAGCGGCGAGTCGCTGCCCTCATCCTTCCCCTTGCGCTGGTCTGGCCCGCGCTCGGCCTATCAGCCGACCGACGATTCCGATTCGACCTGCCGACGGATCGCGTCTTCGAGTTCTCGATTCCGTTCGAGGTCGATCAACTGGGGCGGATCGACGCCGCGGTGGACTGGGACGGGTCCCGCCCGCTGGTGCTGCGCCTCGAGGGTCCGGACGGCACCGTGTCCCGCCGAGCGGGACCGTCACCTCAGAGCTTGAGAGCGGAGATCGCTTTCGCCTCCGGGCTCGGGACATGGACGCTCACGCTCCGCGGCCTACCCGCCCGCGAACGGGCCACGGGTAGCGTCGTCCTCTCACTTCCGCCTCCGCCGACGCCAGTTGGGGATCCACCGGCGAGTAGCGGTTCCACCCCACCGACGATCGAGCCCTGGGCGCTCCCGATCACTTCGCGTTCAGCAGACCCGCCGCCCCTTCGCGCCCTGATCGACGCCGTCGAAGCCTTGCGACGAAATGTCGTGCTCGCGGACGGAACGCGACTGGGCGATCCCTGCGGATGGCAAGCGGAGTTGCTCGTTTACCTGCGGACGGCGATCATCGCCGATCCGACCCTGGCGCCACCGTTGACCGAGGCTTCCCGCCGCTACCTCCGACGAACCGCCGACGCGATCGAGGCGATCGAGGCCCTGAATAATTCGACTGATCCGCTCCTCGTCAGTGCTCCGACTGAGGACTCGCCCACCCGTCGGGCGTGGGAGTCCCTGATGCGGGCCCGTTTGCAACCGCTCGAAACGGAACTCGACGAACTCGAACGACTGTTGCGTGAAGGGCACGTGCCCGAATTCGAAACCCAACCGTGGGTACCCCGCCTGCTCGCCTGCGCCACGACTTGCGAGCGTTACTGGTCCGAGGCCCTTCGCATCGGGCCAGAGCTCGCGCCGCACCGCGACGTGGCATCGAAAGCGTGGCCCGCGATTCGCCTCGCGGGCGACGCCCTCAGACGCCTCGCCGATTTACCGCTGATCTAACTCAGTCGGCGGCGCGAATCGCGTCTTCGTCGGGTGGCGTCGCCACATCGCCGACCACCACGACCTGGCCTTGGGACTCACCTTCGGGCTCCGGCTCCCACCGGGCCTCAGGTACCCGGGGCCGACGCTTCAGGGCATCGCCGAAGGCCAGTTCAAGAACCGCGTCGATATCCGAGACGAAGTGGAATGTCAACGCCGCGCGAACGGGCGCCGCGACATCGACGAGGTCCTTCTCATTTTTGTCCGGTAGTATGACGCGCCGAATTCCGGCCGATTTGGCAGCGATCACTTTTTCTTTGATCCCGCCGACCGGCAGCACCTTTCCGCGCAGCGTGATCTCCCCGGTCATCGCCAGGTCGGGCGCGACCGCCAATCCCGTGAGCAGCGAGACCAGGGAACAACTGAGGGTCACGCCCGCGGATGGGCCATCTTTCGGAATCGCGCCGGCTGGAATGTGGATATGGAAGTCACTGCGCTCGAAGATTTTCTCATCAATGCCGAGTGTCGCCGCGTTGGCGCGAATCCAAGTCATAGCGGCAAGTGCCGACTCCTTCATGACCTCGCCCAAACGTCCGGTGATCGTGATCTTGCCCTTGCCGCGCATGCGCGACGATTCGACGAATAGGATCTCGCCGCCGACCTGCGTCCAAGCCAGACCGGTCGCGACACCCGGGAGTCCCGTCCGCTCGGAAAGCTCGCGAAAAAACCTGGCCGGCCCGAGCAGCTCGGCGACCTCCGCCGCTCCCACTGCCATCGGCTCGGTGCGGCCTTCGGCGAACTTGCGGGCGACTTTGCGGCAAACGCTCGCGATTTCGCGGTCGAGGTTGCGCACGCCCGCTTCTCGGGTGTACTCGTTGATGATCGAGCGCAGAGCCTCATCGTGGATTGTCATCTTGTCCAAGGTCAGGCCATGTTCCTCGATTTGCCGACGGACGATGTGCGCCCGAGCGATCTCGACCTTTTCCTCCTCGGTGTAGCCGGGTAGCCGGAGGATCTCCATGCGATCGCGAAGCGCCGGAGGAATCGTATCCAAGACGTTCGCGGTACAGACGAAGAACACACGGCTCAGATCGAAGGGAACCTCGAGGTAGTGATCGGAGAATGCATTGTTCTGCTCCGGATCCAGGACCTCGAGCAATGCCGACGATGGATCGCCGCGGAAATCGGTCCCGACCTTGTCGATCTCGTCGAGGACGAAAACCGGGTTGCGCGTTCCGGCACGCTTGATGCCCTGGATGATCCGACCTGGCAGTGATCCGATGTAAGTTCGGCGGTGTCCGCGAATCTCGGCTTCGTCGCGAATGCCGCCCAGCGACACGCGAACAAACTTCCTGCCCATCGCCCTAGCGATCGATTTACCGAGCGATGTCTTCCCGACGCCCGGCGGCCCGGCGAAGCAAAGGATGGGGCCCTTCATCTCTTTCTTGAGCGCCGTTACTGCCAGATACTCCAGGATTCGATCCTTGATCTTTTCGAGGTCGTAATGGTCCTCGTCGAGGACCGATTTGGCCGCAGTCACGTCCAGCTTGTCTTCGGTCTCGATGGCCCAGGGCAAAGAGACCAGCCAGTCCAGATAGGTTCGCGACACCGTGTACTCGGCGGCCTGGGGCGGCATCTTGGAGAGGCGATCGAGCTCCTTTTCGGCGGTCTTGCGGGCCTCCTCGGGCATCCCGGCTTCTTCGATCTTCTTGCGCAACTCCTCGCTTTCGGCGGCGCGATCGTCTTCTTCGCCGAGCTCGCGCTGGATCGCTTTCATCTGTTCGCGCAAGTAGTACTGGCGCTGAGTCTTCCCGACCTCGTCGGCAACTTGAGACTGGATCCGGGAGGAAATGTCCTGCAGTTCGAGCTCACGAGTAACGATCTCGACGAGCTTTTGTACGCGGTCCTTGACCACGTTTCGCTCTAGCAGACCGATCTTCTCTTCGGCAGAAATGTTGAGCACCGAGGCCGCGAGATCGCTCAGTCGGCCGGGCTCACTCGCCCCCGCGGAGAGGACCATCTCACCCAAATCGCTCGAAATTGTCGGCGAGGACTGGACCAAGCGCTGAAATTGATTGATCAGGCTGCGCACCAGCGCTTCGAGTTCGACATCTTGATCGGCTTTTTCAGGCAGTAAGGTGATCGCGGCCTTGACAAATGGCTCGGTAGCGGTGAAGCGGTCGACGCGGATTCGCGACAAGCCCTGGATGATCAGGTTGACGTTGTTGCCGCTGAGCTTGACGACTTTGAGAATCCTCGCCACGCAGCCGACTCGGTACATGCCGGACGGATCGGGATCGTCATCTGCCGGATTGCGCTGCGAAACGACTGCGATCAGCTTGCCCTCCTGCACGACATCGTCGAGCAGGTTCAAGGTCTTACGTCGCCCGACGGAGATCGGCATGATCGCGTGCGGGAACAGGACACTGTTTCGCAGCGGAAGAACGCCCAATTCGCTCGGAAGATTCAGGGTGTCCGCAGGTGAACTCAAGGTTTCTCCCTATCGCGGTCGGCCCGATCGCTCCGACCACCCGCGACCGATTCCGAACCGATCAGAAGCTCTTCCTGATCATAGGTGCCAGAGAGCCCAGGTTCAACAAAATCCTGCGGCAGTCCGGGATTCTTGGACCGACCGCCCCACGGGGGCGGTCGGTCGACAAGACGGCATCAGGAAACACTGACTTCGATCCGTCGGGGCTTCGCCGCGTCCGCTTTCGGAAGTGTTACCTCAAGCACACCGTCGACAAATTTTGCCGAGATCCGCGTGGGGTCGATGGTCGTCGGCAAGCCAAATCGGCGCGTGAACGCTCCGAAGTTCCGTTCCAGACGGTAGGCCTTCTGTTCGTTGACCTCGGTCTTCCGTTTGCGCTCGCCGTGGAGAATCAGCGTGTTCTCCTCGATGCGAACGTCGACTTGTTCACGTGGAACACCGGCCAGTTCCGCGCTGATGACCAAATCGTCGCCGCGCTCGTAGATATCCACCGGTGGCACCCAGGCGCCGTACTGGTCGTCGGTCCCCCACTGGGCATTACTTTCGACCAACGCCTGGTTGATTCGATTCTGGAGTCCCAACAGGTCACGAACCGGATCCCAACGTGTCACTGTCATAATGCACCTCCACACCGTACAGGGCCGCGCATGATGGATCGCGGCAGCCTGACGGAACGGGGCCTGTATAAGACCCGAGATCTGTGGCTGTCAAGCCACGACGTGCGGCTCAGTGGACGTAGCGATCACCGGCTTCACCGGGTTCGGCTCCCGCTGCGCCCTCTTCGCCGAGGAGGTCCGTTGCACGAGCCTCTTCGATCGCGCGCCGGATCTCTTCTTCTTCGGGGATCTGTACATTGTTTATCGCCCCGAGCAGCAAGAGCGTTTGGCCGACCGCTACCGGATCGTCGTCGAGCCAGTCCCGCAACGGATCGATCAACTCTTCGGTACCGAAGAGACCGATCCACTCGGCCGCCGCTCCGGGTCCCACTTCGGCCATGAACCAATCCAGATGTTCGGTGACCGCCGTGTAAGCCGCCGGAGAACCCATATCGCAGAGCAGAACGAGGATGCTGTGCGCCGCGTCGGGATCGAGGGTACCCGCTTCGATACGGGCGATCGCCGGCGCGATGATCGCTTCGCCTATCTTGGACAAGGCGTGCTCGGCCGCCCCGTAAATATAGGAGTTCTCATCGGACAGAAAACTCATGATTTCGGGAACGAGATCGCTGGCATGTAACGAACCCAGGCTCTCCAGGGCGATGACTTTAGGAAAGAAGGGCCCCTGAGCGTCCAGCATGCGCAAACACCAGTCTTTGGCCGCGGCCGCTCGCTCTGGAGCGTCCCGACAAACCACCTCGAGCGCAGAGGGAAGTTCGGCGATCAAGAAGGCCGTCTCGAGCTCGGCGAACTCGAGCAGGCGCTCGAGGTCTCCGCGGGCGCGCTTCAAGCCGAGGTCGAAGTTGGTTTGGCGTGCGACGGTGAACGCGGCGGAGAGTTGGAAGCCGAGCAGCCACTGCTGCACCTGGTGGCCCAATCGCTCGATGTCCGCCTCGAGGTCCGGACGCGCGAAGGCTTCGACTGTGGCCGCGAGACGTCGGGGCCACTCGTCGCCGGGTTCCGTCGACAAGCCGGTGGTCGCGGAAGCGGTCCAGTCCGCGATCGCTCGGATGATCTCCCCGTAGTCACCGGCGCGAAATCGCTGGGCAATCTGGTTGATCGTGGCCTTGCCGATGGCGCTCGAGATATCGCAATCGTATCCGGATTCGACCGCCTTGATCGTCTTTCTCAGCTCGATGTGCCCGCCGGGTCCGGTGCGAAAGCACCACGCCGAATCGTCGACCCTCAGCTCGTCCATCAACGAACGGATCGCTTCACCCGCGCGATGGCTACCGCGCCACTGCAATGCTGTCAGAAATCGAGACAACAATTCTGGAATCTCATGGGTCTCGGCCAGGCGGAACATCCCACGGAACGCAGCGGGCTCCGCCAAAAGCTCTACGCGCCGAGCGACGAGCTCGCGCAGCAGGTCACGCGACTCCGGCCGATTGATATCGGCCAGGGACTCGACGATGGATCCGTGCGCGGCGTCGCTGAGGTCCCCGCGCTTCAGCGAGCTGGAGGCAAGCTCCACTACTCCGGCGTGTCCCAACCGAGCTAGCGCCTGGAGACAGTAACCGGGTGTCGATCCTCGCAAGAGGCGGAAAGCCCGGGTCAGGATCGCCTGGTGGCGCACAGCCCCGTGCTCGCCGAGGTGGCGAGCGACCAGGTCAGGCGTCGTGTCGTGATCGTCCAGCAGCAGGTCGGCGATCGCGTCGCAACAGTCCGTCGGATAGTGCCGGATCAGACGGTCCACCGCCCAGAAGCGAACCTCCCGGTCTTCCGAACGCGTCCGACGCGTGAGTTCCTCTTGGCTCCAGAGCAACGGGTTCATCGATCCGCCCATGAATCGCACTTTACGTGAGCAGGCATTCTAACACCCAGTGCGACCGGGAGAGGAGTTCAGAAGCCGACCCGCAAACCGACCTCGACCGTTCGCGGAGGTCCGGCGAGCGCGATCGCGCGTCCGAAGTTGGGGGAGACGATGCGCCCTTCGATCTGCCCGACGTTTTCACGATCGAAGACGTTGAAGACCTGCAGGAAGATCTCCCCGCTGCCGCGCTTGTTCGTCAGTGCAAAGGGCCGGTAAACGCGCAGGTCGACCTGTTCGAATCTCGGCTCGTCGAGATCAGGCGCGGAAGGCAGGCCGAGGAACGCGATCTCCGGCTCCGCGCGTACCTGATCGATGACCTCGCGAGGGGTGTCCTCCCCCGAGTTTCGTCGCAATCCGGTCGGACGGTCGGTCAGGATGCCATCGACGTTGTCGTCTCGGCCGGTCGTGACGTTGAACGGCAGCCCGGAGGCGAACTGGATCACGCCCGAGCTCCGCAAGCCAAACCACGGCAGCGGAATATCGCCGGAGACTACCAAGCGCTGCCGCCGATCCTCGTCTGATCGGCCGCGTTCGAGGAACAAATCTTCGGAATTCGGTGGGAGCGAGATTCCGCCTTTCAACGGATCAAAGCCCATGTTCTCGGCTCGAGACAAATTGTAGGAGGCGCGAAACCAGCCCCAGGGGAACTCAGAGCGCCACTCGCTTCCCAGTCCCCAATACCAGCTGCGCCCCTCTGAGACCAACGCGGCGATCGATCCGGTCGAAGGATCGGCGAGGTGACAGGGCAGCCCGAGATCCAGCGCCGGATCGACGGTGTCGACCCGGCAATCGACGCCCGGATTGCGCAATCCGGAGACTGGATTGCGATCGACGAGCATCGGCAGGTCGTGCCCGACCGAGCGCACGAAGTCAACGGAGAGGGCGCTCCGTTGGCCCACCGCCTGTTCGATTCCGAACGTGTACTGAAACGTGTGGGGAGTTTCGAGCTCCGTCCCTGTCGAAAATCGAAGCGTCAATTCGTCGGGGAAGAAAAGTTTTTGGCGCAGGATGTCGATGCCGATTTCCTCGACCGTCTCTTCTGTCAATTCGACCGCCAACCCCTGCGGAAAGTAGAGCCCGATCTGCGTACCGGAGGTGATCGCGGCC
>JANNRU010000626.1:0-2418 GCA_031401755.1 Acidobacteriota bacterium
GTCAACGATCGCCCTGGCAGCCGGCGTGCAGGTCAAGTTGGTTCCGATCTTGCTCGCGCCAATGTTGCTGCGAGTCCTCCGACGTCGCTGGATCGCCCCGACGGTGTTGGTGTTGCTGAGTCTGCCGATCGTCTTAGGGTCGCCAGCTCGAATGGGGCTAGCTCCGGGGACGCTCGACTATGCGGAGCGCTGGGAGCACAACGCGCTTTTCTATCCGGGCATCGAGCGCGGGATCGCGGCGTCGGGCATCGACCGCGCAGCACGCGCGTTACTCGCAGCCGCCAGTGATTTCTGGCCGTTGTCGGCGTCGGCCCACGGGGCGGTCGATCGTCTGGTACGGCCGCGAAGTCTGGCGCGCGCGTCGGTCGGGTTGCTGATCGTCGTCTGGACTCTAGGCCTCTCGCGTCGGGAGGATCTCCCGTTCGAAGCTCGGGCGCTGGCGATTCTCGGAGGCGCGCTTTGGCTCTCACCGACCCTTCACCCCTGGTACCTGCTCTGGGTGCTCCCGTGGGCGGTTCTTCGGGATGCGCGCCCATGGTTACTGTGGGTCGGCCTTGTTCCGTTGAGCTATCTGGCCGGACCCACGGAGGTTCCCTGGGTGCTCCGCCTGCTGCAGCACCTCCCGCCGCTGGTCTGGCTCGGCTCGAATCTGTGGCGCCGTCGCGAGATACTTTGATCACGTGCGTCGGCGGCTGCTAGCAGTTCGGCCCTGCTACGATCTTGGACGTGCCGATACTCGATGAGATTCTCGATCGCGCCCGCGGGATTGGGCGGTCGATCGTTTTTCCCGAAGCTGACGATTCGCGAGTGCTGCGCGCGGTCGCCCGATTGTCTCGTGAAGAGATCGTGCGCCCGATTCTCGTCGGCGAGCGGGCAGCGATTCGCCGACGGGCGGCGGAACTCGAAGTGACACTCGACGAAATTTCGATCGAAGATCCGACAACGAGTCCCTTCCGCGACGAATGCGCGGAGGCGATTGTCGGCGCCTTCGCCGAACGGGGAGTGGACTCGGATCAGCTCGCGCGACTGTCACGCGATCCGCTCTGGTTCGCGGCGGCATTGGTCCGGCTCGGCAAAGCCGACGGCACCCTGGCCGGAGCAACCCATTCGACGGCCGACACGATCCGTGCGGCCCTCCGCCTGATCGGACCGGAGCCTGGGCGTCGGCTGGTCTCTTCGTTCTTCCTGATGGTCTTGGCGCGACCGACTGAGGCCGGTGATCGGGTCCTCGCGTTCGCCGATTGCGGTCTGGTTCCTCATCCGGACCCGGAGCAGCTTGCGGAGATTGCGCGATCGACGGCTGACAGCTTCGAGCGCCTCGTCGGCTGCGAGCCGCGAGTCGCGCTGCTTTCCTACTCGACACGCGGGAGTGGGGATTCCGAGTCGGTCCGTCGCGTCCAGGAGGCGCAAAGACGGCTCGCGGTCCTGGCACCGCAACTCGTCACCGACGGCGAATTGCAGGTCGATGCCGCTCTTGTGCCAGCGATTGCGGCCTCCAAGGCCCCCAATAGCCCGATTGGCGGCCGGGCCAACGTGCTTGTCTTTCCCGATCTCGACTCGGGAAACATCGCTTACAAGCTCGTCGAGCGCTTGGCCCATGCGCGTGCGATCGGACCGCTGTTACAAGGCCTATCCAGGCCCGCAAACGACCTGTCACGCGGCTGCAGCGAAGATGACATCGTCGTCGCCGCCGCGATCACCGCGATCCAATCGGCCGGAGGCCGCCGGTCGATATAATCACCTCTGGCGCGGGCCGAAGGGGGAGAGCGATGGGTCGAGACCGACGCGGGCCGCGAGAGCCGCAGGGACGAGACACGGATGCGTTCGTCGCCGGAAAACGCCGTCCTCCGCCGGAGGGCACCGGGGCGGAGTCCGAGTATTTCGATGATTGCGTCGCTGCGCATCGTAGTTTGCGATTGGAGTTGCGCGACGGCCAGGTGTTGGTCGGGCGAGTCGGCGGACACGATCGTGATCTCGTTCATTTCCAAACCGCAAGCGGCCCGGAAGTTATCGTGCGCAAGAGCGAGATCCGGTTGCTTGTCGAATCGGATTCCGACAGCTGACCGTGCAGCGATGAAGATCTCCGTCAGCGATCAGCGAACTCGCGTGCCCGGTGGGACATCGCCCTGCGGGCCGACCACGATGGGGCCCGCGCCGCCGTCTGCCGCCAGCAACATTCCCTGGCTTTCGACCCCGCGGATCGTTGCCGGCTCGAGGTTCGCGACCACGACGATCGAGCGACCGATCAGTGCTTCCGGCTCGTAGACTTTGGCGATACCGGCCACGATCTGGCGTCTTTCTGTACCGAGGTCGATTTGTAAGCGCATCAGCCGGTCTGCGTTGGGGACGCGCTCGGCCTCGAGGATTCGGGCGACACGGAGTTCGATCTCGGCGAACCTGGCGATGCCGACCGTGGTG
>JANNRU010000627.1:0-3991 GCA_031401755.1 Acidobacteriota bacterium
GGCCGACATCGTGCGCTACGACGGCGCAGGCCTGTACTCGATGTTTCTAGCAGCCGCGTTCCTCGGAATCCCCGAAGACGCGAACGTCGACGCGGTGGGAATCGATCCGAGTGGCCGACCGGTCGTCTCGTTCGACTCGCCGGTGACGGTGGGTAGCGACACCTACATGCCCAGCGACGTAGCCGTCATCGACGGCGGCGTGCTGTCCCCGCTCGTTTCCGGAGTGGCGCTCGGGCTGCCGGACGATCTCAACGTCACGGGTTACGAGATCGCCGCAGGCGGAGTGCAGTTGTTTCAGTTCGATGTGCCCGTGGAGCTTGGAGCCCAGAGCTTCTTCCCCGCAGACGTGGCCGCCCTTGTCGGCGGGAGTTGGAGCCTCTTTTTTCACGATCCAGACTTCCCCGCCGACTCGGCAGTCACGGACTTCGCCGTGCCGTGCGCCGGTCCGGCCTACAACGGTCAGCTTCGCGCGACGAAGGCTGGCGCTCTGACACAGATCACCTGGACTGGAGGCGGGTCGGCGCTATTCGATCTGGTGCGCGGCGATCTCGGGAGACTGTTGGCGACCGGAGGCGACTTTACCCAAGCCCTCGATGCGATCGTCCCCGCAGGCGATGTTTGCATGGCGGATAACTCCGGGGCGCTGACCACCACGGACATGCGTCCCGATCCCACACCGGGCCGCGGCTACTTCTATGTGCTGCGAGCGGTCGCAGGCTGCAGTGCCGGCGGAAGCTACGACGCGGGCGGAGCACAGGTCGGAAGCCGCGACGCCGAGATCGCCGCGTCCGCGGGAGATTGTCCGTGAACGGAGAAAAGCCGACAATCACGACTAGCCCGAGATTCATCTCGATCGATGTCCCCGATTTGACGAGATTGCCGCGCCTGGACCTTGACCCGGCATCCCGGACAAGGACACAATCAGGAGTCACTCGGCACGCGAGTTCACGCATAACGCATTCGCCGCAGAACGCGGCACATGGGGGAAAGAAATGAGACGTAGTTTTTGGACGTTGGGAATTGCTGTGGCGTTGGCAACAGCCGCCTTCGGCACGGCCTCCGCCGAAGGTAATCCTCGGCTTGGAACCGCCTCGATCAAGGTGGCTTTCAATTTTCTTGGCGAGTGCTCGTTGACCAACTACAATCCGGGCACGATCACCGTCGATTTCATCAGGGTTTTTGACGCCAACGGCGTTCAACGAGCGGGCGCGACGAACGTGTCGATCGATTCGAACGAGACCGCCAAGATCGCGTTTTCGGGTTTGAACGAGCGCTATCATTGCGTGGCCGGCGGGTTCCACCCGAGTCCGAGCGAAACCTACGATTACTGCGAATCCGTGGAGCTCGCCCATCACTCCCGACTGCTTCTCGACGCGCTGTTCAACGGTTCGTCCACGGCAGAGTCCGAGGGCGAGTTGATCTCGCCGGATTGCAAACACATCCCGAGCGAGTAGAACCTGACCAGAAAACCTATCCGCGCCGCGGGAATCCGATCCGGACTCCCGCAGCTCGGGTAGGAGCTTTGAGCGAAAGATCGTGTGAGTCGGGTGTCAGGGTCGGATAGCGTACGGTTCGTTCGCTTCTCTATTGCGAGCGTTGCGGTCGCCGCGTCGTCGGTGCTCTTCGCCGCTCCACCACAATCAACACTTTCGGCAGAGACTGCGCTCGCCGATTCGCTGCGGCCGGCGACGTTCGCCGCGTCTCCTCTCGGCATGGTCGTCACGTCGTCTCCCGAAGCTTCTCGCGCAGGCGTCCTGATGCTCGAGGCCGGCGGGAACGCGGTCGATGCCGCCGTCGCCGCCGCCTTCGCGTTGAGCGCTGCGGAGCCCGGAGGCTCCGGGATCGGTGGCCAATCTTGGATGGTGCTGCGGATGGCCACGGGCGAAGCGCGCGCGATCTACTGCCCGCCGCTGATGCCGATGCGTATCGACCGGGCGAGAATGACCGCCTACAGGAAAGGACACGATCTCTGGGGTCCGATGGCCGCGAGCGTGCCGACGACCGTCGCCACGCTCGCACACGCGCTTCGCCGTTACGGGACCAAGAGCTTCGCCGAAGTGCTCGCGCCGTCGGTCGCCGTGGCCGAAAGCGGGTACCGCTTTCGGTCCTTCGAGCGCGGCTACCTGGCCAACTACGTGCACCGGGTTCGGGACTCCGCCATCCTTGCGCCGATCTATCTCGTGACGCCGACCGGGAACGCCGTCAGCCCGGAGGCGATCCCGGCCGACACCTGCGTGAAGATTCCGAGCCTCGCCGACACGCTGCGCCGACTGGCGGAGGCGGGCTCCGCCGACTTCTACTCGGGAACGATCGCCGCTCAACTCGATGACGAGATGCGGGCCGCGGGTGGCTTCGTGACCCGCGCGGATCTGGCTCGCGTGCCGGGAAGCGTACTGGACGTCGAACCGGTCCGTGGCCGCTACCGCGGGTTGTCGGTCCTGTCGGCCCCGTCGCCGGCGGGAGGCGAGACCTTCGTCGCCGCCCTGCAGATTCTCGGCGCGCTGCCGGAGGGGACGCTGGCCCAACCCGGCCTGGCGCGGGGACATGCGATCGTCGAAGCGGTGCGACTAGCGTTCACCCGGTCGGCCCAGGGGGCTGTCGATCGCAAGTGGTTGACCGCGAGCTGGGCCAAACGCCAGGCGAGGCGGATCCATCCGGAAAGAGCGCTGACCTACGTCGAGATGAAAGAGAGTGTTCGGTCCAACCCTGGCAACCGCGGAACCTCGCATATCTCGGTCGTCGACTCCCGCGGAAACGCCGTCTCATTGACGCAATCTTTGGGACGTTACTTCGGCGCCGCCTGGGCGCCGCCAGGACTCGGCTTCTTGTTGAATGCGTTTCTCGAGCCGCTCGATCTGATCGAGGCCGCCGGCACTCGAAGCGGCGTGGGCTCCACGGTCGACGACGAGATCTCGGTCGCCCCGATCATTCTCGTGCGCGATGGCCGGGTCTTTTTGGTCGCCGGAACAGGTGGCAGCACCCGCATCCCATCGATCCTACTCAACGTCGTCACCAGCCTCGTCGATGGGCACGAGCCGGCCGCCGATGCCGTCGCACAACCGCGGATGTTGTGGGAGATCGGCAGTGCCGGACCGCGAGTCCTGCTCGAGGTCGCGGGACCGTGGACGTTGGAGACGGTTGAGGTATTGAAGACAATGGGCCACGACAACGTGTTTGCGCTGACCACGCCCGGTTCGAATTCAGGTGCGTTCGGCGGTGTTTACACCGTCACCTGGAACGCGGCTGCCTCGACCTGGGAAGGAGTCGCCGACAACCGACGCGCCGGAATCGCGGCCGCGCCGGCGCACATCGTCACGATCGCGCCGTGAGTCTCGGGCACGGGGAAGACCCATCGGATCCGTGACACCCGTTCGTGAAAATGCCGACAAGGA
The DNA here is from genome assembly GCA_031401755.1 of Acidobacteriota bacterium. Taxonomy (GTDB): domain Bacteria; phylum Acidobacteriota; class Polarisedimenticolia; order Polarisedimenticolales; family Polarisedimenticolaceae; genus JANNRU01. Next base: position 3,393 of record JANNRU010000627.1, read on the forward strand.
AGAGAACCATCAATTCCACCGCGGAATGATCGACATGGCGCACGGGTACCCCAAAGATTGTGGACACTTACGAATTTGCAACGTATACGGATTCGATCGCCGCATGTTGCGGCGGCGCATGGGGGAGTTACATGAGACAGATGGGACGATTCACATTGACGCTGGCATTCGCGCTGGCCGTTTGCGGTGTCAACGGCGCGATCGCGGAAGGGCCGCCGGCATCGCTGGGTACCGCTTCGATCAAGGTGGCTTTCAATTTTCTCGGCGAGTGCTCGGTGACCAACTACAACTCGGGCACGATCACCGTTGATTTCATCAGGGTTTTTGACTCCAACGGCGTTCAACGAGCGAGCGCGACGAACCTGACGATCGATTCGAACGAGACCGCCAAGATCGCGTTTTCGGGTTTGAACGATCGCTATCATTGCGTGGCCGGCGGGTTCCGCCCGAGTGGGAGCGAAGCCTCCGGTTACTGCGAATCCGTGGATCTCGCCAAACATTCCCGACTGCTCCTCGACGCGTTGTTCAACGGTTCGTCCACGGCAGAGTCCGAGGGCGAGTTGATCACGCCGGATTGCAAACTCATTCCGGGCGAGTAG
>JANNRU010000628.1:0-2962 GCA_031401755.1 Acidobacteriota bacterium
CCGGATAGTCCTTGTGGAAGAACGGCGGCTGCAGGATGCCGGCCGGGAAGACGATCTCGTTCATCAGCGGGTTGTAGTAGGCGTTGACCTCCTGCGGCGTCATGCCCCACTCGCCGCGATCGACCGGGCGGCCGATCTTCGCCGCCTGCCGGATGGTCTCGAACTCGTTGGCCGAAAGGACGTTGGCGAAGTAGTCGTCGCGGCGAACCGTCATCGTCGAGTAGTCGCGCCAAGAGTCGGGATAGCCGATCTTGTTGCCCAGCGCGTTCTTCTTCTCGAGCGCGCGCCCCCGCGTCGCGTCATCCATCCACGACAGCTTGGGGAGGGCCTGCTCGAAGGCGCCCTCGATGTCGTGGATCATCTCGAGCGCCTTGGCCTTGCTTTCTCCCGGAAAGGCCTGGTCGACGTAGACCTTGCCGAGCGAGAAGCCGAGCGCGTTGCCGGTGCCATCGACGCAGCGCTTCCAACGCTCCTGGATCTGCTCCTGACCGACCAGCGCCTTGCCGAAGAAGACGAAGTTCTCGTCGACGAAAGCCTTGGACAGCTCGTCCGCGCGGCCCGAGAGCCAGTGCCAACGCAGATAAGCACGCAGCGTCGACATCGGCGTCTTGACGAGCCGGGCTTCCAAGGCGGTGAAAAACTCCGGCGTGCCGACATTGATCTGCGTGACCTGGGGCGCTCCGAGGCCGGCGAAGAACGATGGCCACGGCAGTTTCGGCGTCAACTTCTGCAGCCCTTCGAGCTCGAGGCGGTTGTAGAGCTTGTCGACCTGGCGCATCTCCTCGTTGGTTCGCGAGGCGCGCGCCAGTTCGGTCTCGAAGGCAACGATGGCGCGGGCCGCCTTGGCGGCATCCGCCGGCGGGTCGCCGACCAGGCCGAACATCCGTGCGATGTGCTCTTCGTACTGCTTGCGCAGCGCCTGCTGCACCGGGTCCTCACTCAGGTAGTAGTCGCGCTCGGGCAAGCCGAGCCCTCCCTGCGCGAGAAAGGCGATCTCGGTATCGGGGTTCTTGAAGTCGGGATAGACCCCCATTCCCAGGAGCGGCGCGGCACCGTAGCGCTGCAGACGACCGACGACCTCGAACAGCGCCCGCCAATCACCGACCGCCGCGATGTCCTCGATCATCGGAGCCAGCGGCTGGGCCCCCTTGGCCTCGATCGCCGCCTCGTCCATGCAGGCGGTGTAGTAGTTGCCCACCCGCGCCCGATCGAGGTCGGTGCCGGGGTTCTTGGCCGAGTCGTCGAGCACTTCACGGATCAGCGCCCGGTTGCGCTCGTCGATGACCGAGAAGCTGCGACTCCAGCGAGCTCGGTCCGCGGGCCGGGTGGTCTTCTGCATCCAGCCGCCGCATGCAAAGCGGTAGAAGTCCTGGCAGGGATCGACCGAAGTGTCGAGTGCCGCGGTGACTTCATCGGCGATCCAGGCGGCGGCGCTGGGAGTCGTCGGCGGGGGTGCCGGCGCAGCAGCCGCCGGCACCGCGGCAGGGGCCGGCGTGGCGGCGGGCCGCGCCGAGACGCAGGCGGTCAGTGCCAGCATGGAAAGACAAGAAAGTTCAAACCTGCGCATGGAATCCTCCAGAGGGTCGCAAGGGTCGGGCGGCTTGGCAAAGGCGCCGAGCCCAAAGAATACGGAGAGCCGGTTCGACGGTTGGCTTCACTTCGGGGCCTTCGCCTTGCTTTCGAACGGCACGCGACTCAATGCTTCGAAGTCGAGCCCATCGCCAGGATCGCCGCGTCGGCCGCGCAGCAAGGCAACGTGGGCGACCATCGCCGCGTTGTCGCCCGCGAACCCGAGCGGCGTCAAGCGCAGGTCGACGCCTCGCTCGCTGGACCAGCGAGTCAGCTCCCGGCGCAAGAGGCGGTTGGCCGCGACGCCCCCCGAAACGGCGAGGATCTCCACCGGCTTTCGACGGTGCAGCCGCTCCAGGCGGTCAATCAGCTGGCGCACGGCTGCGGCTCGGAAGCCGGCCAGGAGATCGATCACCTCGGCGCTAAGCGGCTCTTCTGGACCCCGTTCGTCGATCCGCCGGCCCGCTGCGCGTTCCAACTTCTCGAGCGCCAGGAGGGTCTGCGTCTTGAGCCCCGAGTAGGAGAAGTACGGACTCTCTCCCGGGACCGGAACGCTCAGCGGGAAGCGCTCGGCGTGACCCTGCTCCGCCAATTCGTCGACCACCGGGCCTTGGGGATAGGGCAGGCCCATCCGCTTGCCCAACTTGTCGAAGGCCTCGCCGATCGCATCGTCGCGGGTCTCCGCCAAGGCGAGCACGCGCCGAGACTCGACTTCCACCAGGGTCGTGTGCCCACCCGACACGATCAGCCCGACAAAGAATTCAGGGACCGCATGCGCCGGCTCCGCTTCGCAACCAGCCGGCGGAGCGACCAGGAACGGCGAGTAGAGGTGTCCTTCTAGATGATGAACCGCGTAAAACGGCTTGCCCAGGCCCCAGGCGATGGCCTTGCCGACCGTGAGACCGACCAAGAGCGAGCCCACCAGGCCCGGACCCCTGGTGGCGGCCACGCCGTCGATCGCCCGCAATTCCACCCCGGCCCGCTCGAGGGCTTCGGCGCTCACCGCCGACCAGTTCGCCAGGTGTTGACGCGAAGCGATCTCCGGCACCACTCCGCCGAAGGGTCGGTGTGCCGCGAGCTGGCTCGAGACCACGGAAGAAAGAACGCGACCCTGTCCGTCGACGACCGCGCAGGCCGTGTCGTCGCACGAGGTTTCGATTCCGAGCAGGAGGGGGCGGGTAACTTCGGGCACCATCCGCTAGCCTAGCGGACCATGTCGGCCGACTTCGGCATCTTCTGGCTCTGGCGAACGATCGTCGAAGTCCCCGCGCCCTCCGAGGCGGCGATCCGCTTCTATCTCTCCGGGCGCTGGATCTGGCTCGGCGCCACGCTCTGGTCGCTCCTGATTCCATGGCTCGTCCATCGCTTGCGTCTCGGCCAGCGATGGCAGGCC
>JANNRU010000629.1:0-3206 GCA_031401755.1 Acidobacteriota bacterium
CACGAGGCCAAACGGGCAGGCACTGGTCTGGCGGAGCCGCTCGGAGGCCACCCGCACCGCATGACGCGAGGTCTTGCCGGCACGGACGACGAGCAACCCGAAATCGACTGCGTGCGCCAGGACGACGCTGTCGGCGGCCGAGAGCACCGGGGGCGAATCGAACAAAACGTGGTCGTAGCCCAGCGCGAGAAACGCGTCGGTCATTTTTGAGAACGCCGGCGAGTTGATCAACTCCGACGGGTTCGGCGGGATCGGTCCGCTCGGCAACAGATCGAAGCCCTCGATGCCGCCGTTGACCACCATCGGTCGCGGATCGGACTCGAGGCCGGAAAGGATCGTGCTGACGCCGACGAGGTTTTCGACCCCAAGCGCCTTGTGCAAACGCGGCCGTCGCAAGTCGGTGTCCACGAGCAGCACGCGGCGGCCAAGCTGGGCCAGCACGACGGCGAGATTCAAAGCCGTGACGGTCTTGCCCTCGTCGGGCATCGCGCTCGTGACCACGATGCGCTGGGGCGGCTTTCCGGCGCTGGAGAGGAGGATCGACGTACGCAGATCACGGTAGGCCTCGCTCGCCGCCGCGCGCGGATCGCGCAACGCGATCTGATCCGGCGGGACTGAGGAGGCGAGCGCTGGACGCCGCCGCACGCGCGCCAGCGATGAGCTCGGCGCGCCGTGCGAGGGAACGACGGCCAGAACCGGCAGACCGGCGAGCGCGCTCAGCTCCTCCGGCGAGCTGATCGAGTTGTCGAGGTGCTCGAGCAGGACCGCGCCGACGACGCCCAACCCCAGGCCGATCACCAGCCCGGCGAGAAGGTTCAGCGAGAGTCGGGGACTGAACGGGATTGTCGCCGGGCGCGCCCGTTCGATGATGCGGATATTGGTGGAGGTCGAATCGAGATCTTTCAATCGCATCGACAGCGACAGCTCCGTCTGACGGCGGAGCATCGTCTCCAGCGCCTCGCGCTTCTTTTCGACTTCGCTCTGCAGGTTCGCAAACTCGACCGATTCACGTTTTAGGCTCTGCGCGTTGTCTTCGCTGCCCTCCAAGAGCCCGACGAGATTTTCGAGCTCCGCCGAAGCGCGCCGATATTCGGACTCGGCCGAGGCCAAGACCTGAGCCGCGATGCGGCTCGTCTCCATCTGCAGCCGCTCGCGGGCCTGATCGAGTTTTGCGCGGCACTTCTGCACGTCGGGCCAGTCTTCCTTGAACGTTCCGGCGAGCTCGGCATACTCCGCCTCGTAGGCCGCGTACTCCTCTCGCAGGCGAGCGATCAACGCGGACTCGCGCACCTCGGTGAATCCCTCGAATGGCGCCTGCTGGAGCGCGTCGAAACGCGCCTTGGTCTCGGCGACCCGCGTTTGGGCCACCGTCCGCCGCTGAGCGATGTCCTGCATCGCCCGAATCGTGATGTTCGTCGCGTCGTCGATCGACACGATCCGGCGCGCCTCGCCGTACTCCTGGAGCTGCAGCTCGCTCGTCGCGATCTCACGTTTGAACGAGGCGATCTGATCCCCGAGAAACTCCCGGGCCTGGTCGGTCGTCGAGTACTGCGACTCGATGTGGAATTGCACGTAGGCGTCGGCGATGGCATTGGCCACCTCCGCCGCCAGATCGGGATCCGCAGCCGTGAAATCGACCAGGACGAGTTGGGATTTCCGGACCGGGCTGATCTTCAGTCCGGCCCAAACGCGTGCCGCCGCCCGATCGACCGGATCCACGGGCCCTTCGCGCACACCTCGACGTGGGATCAACCCGGAGAGCTTGGCGTACAGGCTCGGGCGGCTATTCGACGCGTTGAATACGGGATGCTCGGTCAGACCGAGGCGCTCGACGGCGATACGCGCCACGGCCTTGCTCCCCAGGATTTTGTACTGGGTCTGATAGAAATCGTTGTAGGCCGCCCAAGACGAATCGACCTTGGCCAGGTCCCGGAAGGTCAGGATGTCGGGGTTTTGGCGCTCGATGAGCAGCGTCGCCGAGCTGCGGTAGATCGGGGGTGTGAGAAACGTGGCGATCAACGCCACGAGCGCGGCGAGCAGAATCGCGAAGGCAAAGATGAAACGACGCCTGGCGATGACCGCCAAGTATTCGCGCAGGTCCTTGCTCGCTACGAAGGCTTGGGGCACGGCGACCTTTCCGACGCTGGATGGCCAGGCACCACGGACCTCTGCGGTCCGGGGCGGGACGGCGGGGATTATAACGGATGGCCGAGATTTCGCAGCCGGGTGACGTTGGGCTCGGCTCCCGCAGCGGTCGCGCCGGGACTCGGCTCGCCGATATCGCAAAATCGATGACCGACCCAGCAGATGGCTCCCATGGTTGCAAACAACAGCAGCAGGGCCGGGAGGTTATACCCGCAGAGCCACAGCGCGGCGAGCCGGGTCGGCACCACAATCGACGGGACCGCGGCCGACCAGCGGCCGAGCAGACCCAGGCCGATCCCATAGATCAGCAACATGAACGGCAATGCGAGCAGTCCGCCGTTGATCGTGGCCTCCTCAATCGCACCCATTCCGAAACCCCAATCCAGCGCGTCCGGGTCACCGCCGACGATCGCGGTCGTGAAATAGGCCGCCGTCGGATACATTTTGAAGGGCGCCATCGCTCGTGGGACGAAAAACCAAGCGCTGTACCAGTAACCCGCGAACGGAAAAGGCAGGACGGTCGAACCCCGCAACTCCGAGAGCGTGAGCGCCTCGGTCAAGACCTGCGCGCGCGAGACGTCGGTGAACACGGTCGACACCATCATCTCGCCCATCGTCTCGTCCGGTTGCGGGTGTTGCCCCTTGAACGCCGGGAGACTTAGCGTGGCCACCGCGACCAAAACGCCCGCGGCGACCAACATTCGCGGCAAGGTCGGGCGGAAGCGGAACAGCGCCAGTACTAGTAACGGCATCAAGACGTTCGTGCGCTGTCCAACGGCGAGCGTCGCCAAACTCATCGACGCGACTAGGAACAGGCAGTAGACCAGGCCGGGTAGCGATCGGGAGTCGCGTAGCCGCACGTAGAAGGCCAGAAAGTGCAGAGGCAGATAGAGCAAGACGACCATCGGCCCCCACTCGCCGCCGACCTCTTGCCGCGCGATCCAGATCGGTCCGTGCTCGGTCAGCTTCGCGTAGCCCAGCACCGCGAGGCCGGCCGAAAGCAGCGCGCTGACGGCATAGAACGCGTGGCGGCGGTTCGCGGCCTGGCGGCCATCAACGCG
>JANNRU010000630.1:0-17480 GCA_031401755.1 Acidobacteriota bacterium
CGAGTCGCGCGCGTCGGAACCCCGGCCATCGAGACCAGAATGCAGTTCGCCTTCTTCCAGAACTTGTGACTCTGCAAGCGCTGGAACATGCCCCCGGTTTCGATGCAAAGAACGAACTCAGCGCTGGTCTCGAAGGTCAAATGCTCGACCAGCGATGGGATCGAATAGGCGCCGGAACCGAACTTCGTGCAGTCGATCGTCTCGGTCTGACCCGTTTCGAGGTCCGCGTCATGGACAATCAACTCACCGGCCACAGCGCCGCCGTGCTCGTCGGGAATGAAGCGCAACTGTTCGCGGCTGACGCCGTGGATCGAGAACATCGCCTCGATGTCGTCCATCACGGTGTCGGACTCGGCCTGCTCGTCGAAGTGCGCCTCGCCCCAGTTCTTCGACTGATAATAGGCATCTCGCTTGGTCGCAAAATCGCTGGTCTCGACCAGTTCCTTGGACAACGCCATCATCTTCAGAGACTGGGCGAAAGTTTTTGCCGTATTGACGGTCAACGTGCGGGTCGACTTTTCTTTGCCGATCTCGAAGTAGCCGCATTTCAGGTCGTAACGGACGTTGGCCAACGAGCGGACCGGAAAGACGATGTCAGGTTTTTTCAGTTTACCGACCTGCGCCAAAATCTGTGAAGCGACCGAGGTGATCGCGTTTACGGTCGTCTTGTCTTTCTCACGTCGTTCGTTCTTCGGAGATTTCATAAAACCGCTCCCAACGCCACGGTAGCACGCGGGTCACTTGACACCGGGGTCGAGCCGGGCGAGGTCGTACTCCGCAGCGATGTGGCCAAACGCGGCCCACTGCCCGCGGGCGAGAACGTCAGCAAACACCGACCGAGCCGCGTCGGCGCGTCCATGCGCCAGGTGCCAAGCGCCAAGGCCATACCCGATCGTCGCCTCGCCACGCCTGCCGTCGGCCTCGAGTCGAGCGAGCGGCAACGCGTCACGGTAGAAGAGCAACAGCTGCAAGTACTTCTGATTCTCGATCACGTCGAGATCGTCACGGATCGACTCGAGCAGACGCGCCGCGAGCGCAGGCTCCCCCGACCGCAACAGGTCCAGATAGAGCCAGTAGCTCGCTGCGCAACGCGAGTCGTCATTGGTCGCCACGGCCAGCGCTCGTTCCCACGCCAATCGCGCGGCGTCGTGGTTCCCCAGCAGGTAGTGGGCGAGTCCGAGATGGTAGGCGATATTCCCGTGCAGAGTGCTGCGCGGAATTCCCAGCGGGTTCGGCATGCCGTCGGGCTCGATCTCGTCGGGTCGATCCTGAATGAGGTCCCAGGCGCGACCGAGATCCGCGAGCGCCAGCTCGGGACGCCGCAGCGTGATCCAGCGGTGGCCGCGGTGGCGTAAGAGCCTCGGCTCGTCCGGGAACCGCTGGAGCGCTCGGTCGAAGATCTCGATCGCGTCGCGGTAACGGGCGAGATAGGCGGTTCGACGGCCGAGCCAGATCCAGGTCGAGGGATCCTCCGGCCTTGCATCGCGCTCGACGAGCGCCTGCGCGAGTTGGTCCAGCCGGAGTTCGAGATCGTCTGCGCCGGGCGTGGGCGGCCAGAGCGCTGCCCGATCCAGCACAGAACGGGCCTCCGGCCGGTCAACGCGCCAGACCGCGATCCCGTCCGCTTCGACGACGCGCCGGGCTGCGGCATCGTCGTTCGAGAGTGGAGGCGGCGACCCCGACTCGGCGACCCATTCCCACGGGGGAGCCCCGGGAACCGCGACCTGGGGAACCCGCCCGCTCACGCGGGCCAGCGCGACAGCGAGCTTGCGCCGACGACCGGGGTCCTTCCCTGCATCGACCGGCCCGATCACGATTGGGACCCCCGGCCGCAACGCATCGACGACCGCGTCCGCGATCCGATCGTAGCGTCCCTCTTGCCGCGCGTGCCGGCGTTCGTGCGCACCCGCAAAGTACAGCCCATAAAGCAGTCCGACGCCCAGCAGCAGTGCACCCGCGTGTAGCCGCGGTGACTCGCGGGCCCGCGCATGCTCGACCGCTGCCCCGAGGAGCATGGCGAGCGGCGGGATCGCCGGGATCAAATAGCGTTCGCGAATTCCCGGAACCATCGCATAGACCATCACGACCCACAGGCACGTGACCGCCGCGAGTTCGAGGAACGCATCTTCGCGGATCCGCTCTCGAAGCTCGGACACGCGTCGTCTCGGACGATAAACGAACCAGAGCGACCATGGGAGGAACGTCGCGAACGCTACCACCGGGTAGCGCAGCAGGTGGATCACGAACGCGAGCGGCCCGAGGGATATCGTTCGATCGGCCAGTTGTTCTCCGAGCTGTGCGCGGAACGCGGTCGTGTCGACCAAGCCCGAGTAGGGCACGTACCAGAGCCCGACCAGGAGCGCGAGCAGCGCGATCCCGGCAAGCGCCGGCAACCGTTCGAGCCGCGCACGCCCGCGCCAAACGAGCCAAAGCACCGGCGGGTAGAAGAACAACGGTGCCCAGCCCTTGGTCAGAACGCCGCCGGCGAGCAACGCCTGGGAAGCGGTCCACTGGATCCACGGCCGATCGCTACGGCGCCCGGCCTCGAAGGTCGCCAGCGCGGCGGTGATCCAGAGGGTGAACAGGAGGTCGATCTCCCCCGCGCGCGCGAATTGCACGATCATTCCCGACGTGGCGAAGACCAGCGGCGGCCAGGCACTGGGGCGCCGTTGACGACCGTCGATGCCGAGCCGCCAGAGGATCCAACAGACGACGAGCAGCGAGGCGACGCTGACGCCGCGCGCTGCCAGAGGGCCCACTCGGCGAACCTCGAACCCCGAGGCCAGCGCGATCAGCCAGGCATGGAGCGGAGGCTTGTTGTAGTAAGGCTCTCCGAGCTCGCGCGGAACGATCCATTCGCCGCGCTCGATCATCTCCATCGCCACCAGGCAGCGGCGAGGCTCTTCCCAGTGCAGCGGCTGCACGGCCAAGCGGTGGCCGAAGATCCAAGCCAGGATCGCAAGCACGACCCACAGCCACGGACCGCGCGAATTTCGTCCCAAGGCCGACGTCATTCGGGCGGGACGAGCGCCCAGGCCACCAGGGTCTCGCCGCGCTCGGAGCCCGCCGCGGCGAGCTCGGCCAGGAGCGCGCCTTCGCGATCGTCGGGGTCAGGGTCGAACCGCCTGGCCTCGATCTCGGCCGCGGTGGCCCCGCGGAAGCACAACTCGCATGGTGGGCTCGTCACGTCGCCGAACCGGAGCGGCGCGCCATGAACGCGACAGATGATCGGGCGCGCTGCGTACAGATCGCAGCATCCACTGTCAGGATCGAGCGCGGGACATGGCGTATCCACGTGGCGCTCGACGAACGCGCCGGTCGACGTCGAGTCTTCGGCCAGGCGCCCCGTCGAAGGGTCACCTGGAAAACCCGGCGTGAGTTGGTCGATCGCGATTCGCGACCGTTCGCGCAACGCTTCGGCGCGCGCGGGCTCGGATCGGGAGAGCTTGTTCAGTCCCCGCACGAGTCGGCGACGATCCAACTCGGTGATCGGGAACAGCCCATGACAGCAGTTGTCGCAGCCCGGGCGGCAAGCCAAGCGCGCGCCCGCTCGGTCGGCCATCGTCGCAAATTTCCGATCGATCGAGGCCACCAACTCAAGGTCGGCGTGACGCCGGCCCGCTTCGGCGGCATCGACGCTCTTCGACACTACCGTGAGCAATCCGGACCGGCGATGAAGATCGCGGATCACAGGGTCGAGCATAGCGCATAGGGCAATCAACGAGCCGCGGGGCCGACAGCCCGCTCCCGCGCGATCCTATTCTCGGGGTCGTCCTCGAGGACGACGCGGTAGCAAGCCGCGGCCTCGGATTGGCGGTCGAGCCGCCAGAGGGCTGCACCCAAATTCGCGTAGGTCTCGTAATAAACGCCGTGACTCTGCCGAACCGCAGTCGCGAAGCTCGCCGCAGCGTTCGCGCTGTCACCGCTGAACAGATGAAACAGGCCGAGCCCGAAGGATTCATCCGGGAACACCTGGCGGCGGGCGAATCCGGCAAGCCACCGGTCAGCGCGTCCGGGCCGCGCGGTCGCACCCAACCCGGGAAGACCGTCGAGCCCGAGCGGCGCCGGGGCCGCACGGCGCAGTTCGGCGACACGAGGATCGACGTACAGCGCCGCGTCCGGCGACTCGCGGACGAATGCGACGGCAACCGGATCGACCCAGGCCAGCCGCCAGCGTGGGTCGCGGACTAGCCGAGAAACCAGTTGGCCCTGCGTGCGGTGGGGAAATGCAATCCAGCCGATCTGCCAGCGCGCGACCGCAGCGTCGAACGCTGCAGGATCGCTCATGATCCGTCGGTACGTCGCATAAAACTCCTCTCCGATCAGCTCCAGCCGACCGTCGATGAACACCGGCTCGCCGAGCGCGTGGATGAAATACCCGCCGAAATTGAGGTGATTCAACATGCGCCCCGGCGGGTGAGTCCGGCGGGCCCACTCGGCCACCTCGATCGGGAGCACCGACCGGTTCCAGTCGAGTCCGAATCGCGCGCTCCTCCGCGAATCGATGTAATGCGCATCGTTGACGACGCGCGTGGCGATGGCCAGCGAGCCGACGATGACGGCCGCCGCCAGGATCGCCCGCCCCACGCGGTGGAGCCGGGCCTGGAGCCACAGGCTGAGGCTGTCGGCGATCCCCGGCAGCGTGGCGACCAGTAACAACGGCATGTTGCGGACCATGCGCGCGCTCAGATACAGAAATGGCAGCGCGACCAACGCTTGGGCCCAGCGGCGTTTGGCGATCAACCACGGCATGACCGCCAGCGCCATAACGAACAGGGCCCTGAAGCTCCAGACCGGCAGACGCGGGTAGAACGGGAAAGCCTCGTTTAGTCGAAGCGCGAACGGTGAGACGAACTCGCCGATCGACTCGCCGAAGAGATTGCCCGGGTCCAGCCGCGTGGCCAGGGTCAGCGGAAAGAGTGCTGCGTCGAGGCCATAGGGATTGAGAAGTGTCGCCACGGCGGCGGCGAGTCCGGCTCCGACGAGGCCGCGATCGAGCCTGCGATCGCGGATCGCCGAACCGACCAGAAACGCGCCGATCGCCACCCAGCCGAGAACGAACAAGCTGTGAAGGTTGGCCCAGATCACGAAGATCAACGGAAAGAGTCCGAGCCAAACCCGGCCCCCCTCGGCCCGCCGCCGGAGCAGATATAGGACGAGCGCGAGCAGGCCGTAGGAGACGAGCTCGGGTCGGCTCTCGAATCGCATCTCCGAGCTCAGCACGCCGAGCATCAGCAGCGGCGACAGGACGAGTGCCGAGACTCGCCCCAGCCGAGCGCAGGCCACGACGAGCGCGCAGAGCGCGAGTACGAGACCGCCGTGGAAGAGTACGAGCGCCGGGGCCCCACCGACTCGCCCAAGGGTGGCGACGACGACCTGGTAGCCCCAGCTCGGATCGACGTAGCGATGGTCGGGAACGGTGAAGGTGAATGGATCGGTCTGCGGCCAGCCCTCGCCTCGCAGTACCCGTTCACCGACCGCGAGATGGAAGCCTACATCGAGGCTACCGAGCTGCCGCGTCGACAGCACGGCCGCGAGCAGGAACACCGCGCCGAGCGCAGCCCAGCCCAGGCGGTCGGACGACGTCTTCCCGGCCTTGTTACGCTTCACCGAGGTTCCCCGAGCCCGAAAGCGTAGCGATCGAGGGTCGGCGCGGCAACAGTCTGGCGATTCTCTGTTAGACTCGGCCTGAAGTTGGGTCAAGCGAACCAGATGACGACCGACACCGACCAATCGGCGAAAAAGCTCCTCGACGCGCTCCGCGCCGTCCTGTCGGAGATCGCCGAGCCCTCGCAACTCCTCAAGACGATCCTCGGTCAGGCGGTCGGCCAGACCGGTGCCCAGCGCGGTGTTTTCGTGGAAGTGATCGGGTCAACCCAGATCGCCTATCGGGTGCTCTACCACTTCGACAAGGAACAGCTGGCAGGGAACGGCAGCGCCTTCAGCCGCGGGGTGTTCGCCGAAGTCTTGCGCACGCTGGCGCCCGTGCGCCTGGCAAATGCGGTCAGCGATCCGGCCTTCAACTCGCGGGACTCGGTTCAGAACCTCAAGCTCATCTCGGTCCTGTGCATGCCGATCCCGATCGATGGGCAGCCGCGGGCTCTCGTGCACCTGGAAAGCAGCGTCCCGGGCCACTTTACCGACGAGCACGAGCGGCTGCTCGGTTCGTTGATCGAGGTCGCGGGTCCGGCACTCGCGGCGATGTACGCGGGCGAGAACGTGATCGCAGAACGCCGCGCGCTCGAGCAATCGCAGGTGGAGCTCGAGCAGAGCCGCGAGTTCCTGGCGCACGAGTGGTCGTTCGGACGGTTCATCGGCCGGTCGGAAGCCGTTCGTTCGCTGGCCGAAGCGGTGCGTCGCGCGTCGCGAACCGAGTTCCCGGTCCTGCTGGCCGGCGAGACCGGCACGGGGAAGAGCGTGCTGGCCCGCGTCGTGCACCATTCGAGTCCGCGCGCGACCAAGGCTTTCTCGACGCTCTTCTGCCCATCACTCGAGCGCGGCATGGTCGAGACCGAGTTGTTCGGCCACAAGCGGGGAGCCTTCACCGGTGCGGTCTCCGATCGGGTGGGCAAAGTCCAGGCGGCGGATGGCGGCACGCTGTTCCTCGACGAGATCGGCGAGTTACCAATGCCGATCCAACCCAAGTTGCTGCGTTTGCTCCAGGAAAAGAGCTTCGAACGCGTCGGTGATCCGACCGAACGGCGCGCCGATGTCCGCGTCGTGGCCGCCTCCAATCGGGATCTCGAGGACGAGGTGCGGCACGGCCGTTTTCGCCGCGACCTCTACGAACGACTCAACTTCCTGCCGATTCGCGTGCCCCCGTTGCGCGAGCGCCGCGAGGATCTCCCACTGCTCCTGCGCCATTTCCTAGATCAGCACGAGGCGACCCGCTGGATCGAACTCTCGCCCGCAGGCGCGCGGTTCCTGGTCGATCTCGATTTCAGTTGGCCCGGGAACGTGCGACACTTGGAGCATCTCGCAGCCCGGGTCGCCGCGGAAGGGGTTTCGGAGCCCCTGGGTCCCGCGCACCTGCGACGGCTCCTCGATGCCAGCAGTGGCGGCCGGGACTCTTCGAACGCCGCCGCAGGGGCCGATCTGGATGCGGGTTTACCCGCGCTGCTCGAGCAGACCGAGCGGGCCTGGATCGAAGAGGCGCTCAGACGCTATCCCGACCTTTCCCGATCGGAGATCGCGGGCAAGCTCAAGATCGGCGAATCAACGCTCTACAAAAAACTGCGACAGTACGGAATCGAGGTTTGACGCCGCGTCTCCCGTACTGCCGCCGCGGATTCACCCCCGAAGGTGTTCCGCAATTGAGCCATCGTAATGCGAAATCCGTACCCGTTCGCGATCGCGCGGATCCTTGGAATTGACGTTCCCCCGGAACTCGAAGCGCTGTCGGCCGAAAGAGGTCGCTCCCGACTCGTAGAGCCGACAGTGTCGTTCTCGCCGCTTAGCGCCCCCACGGGATCGGGAAGCTGTACTGCGTGAACGGCGACTCGGCCTTGCTCTGCAACTCGAGCTCGGAAACGACCAAGGCCGGGCAGATCGTGCTGACCGGCACGTAGCCGGACTCAGCCCCGCAAAAAGCGTTGTCCACCTCGGCGCGGCTTCCGGCAGCGACGATGCTGCGGATCGCGTTCAGCGGCGTGCCCACGAAATTGACCCCGCGGATCCACTCCTCGCGGCCGTCCGGGTAGACCCGGGCCGCGAGGTTTACCTCTCCGAGGAACGCCTGGAAGTCGTAGGTCTCCGTGGCAGTTTCGCCGTTTCTCGCCTCGAGGATCCGGATGCCGAACGGAACCCGCTGGCGGCGGATCTCCGCCACGAGCGCCTGCTTGAGCTCGGGGTCGGTCAGGCCTTCGTGGGATTCGAGAATCGTGACCCCCATTCGGCTGGTCGCCCGTTCGTGGTAGCTCGATCGCGCGTGACCGGAGGATCGATGCCTCGGCCGCGTGCCGGACCGTGTCGTCAGGAAGTCGACGAGCCTGCCGTGATCGACGAGCGACGCGTCTCGGGAGTCCACGCCCTCATCGTCGAAGCCGTAGTGCCCGACGAGGGAGCGTCCCTCGAATCGCTCCAATCGCGGGTTGTCGCGCAAGGACAGAAACGGCGGCAGAATCTGCTGCCCGATCGAGTCCTTGAAGGTTTGCCCCTCACCGGCGGCACGCAGCCGGCTCGCCTCGAGCCGGTGTCCGATCGCTTCGTGCACGAGCAATCCGGCCGGGATCGGATCGAGCAGCGCCGGTCCGCTAAACGACCGGAGCGTCGGCGCTTCCGAAAGCCGTCTGAGCTTCAGAATGACGGATGTGATCTCCGCTCGCAACGCTGGGAGGGACGGGAGTTCCAGCGGGTCGGTCACCGTGTGCTTGATCGTCCACGGGAAGCCGTCTCCACGTTTCGAAAGCAGCCACAGCTGGCATTCGATCGACCAGATCGGTAGGCATTCGAGCCGCTGCGAACCCTCGGAGTTCACCGCGATCCGACAAACGTGATCGGCCTCGAACTCGACGTGGCTCGCCTTCACGTCGGGATAGTGACGCAACGTCGCCGACGCGAGCTCGACGTAGCGGATCCATCGTTCGCGGTCGACCTCGGGGAGATGCCGCCAGCGCAGGTCGAGCTGCTTAGGACGACGATCGAAGCTCACTCGCCGCCGATCCGGATCGAGGTAGGTCAGTTCGTGGGAGCGCCGGTTGAGCAGATCCTCGACGGCCTCGCGGTAGCGCGCGTCGGTCAGTCGCCACAGACCGTGCCGCACGGCGTCGAGATCTCCGCCGAAAGGGAGTTCGACATAGTCGAAGGACTCGCTCTCCTTGTCGTTGTCGTGCAGGCCACCGTCGGTGACCTGATCGTAGGTGCGCGTCCCGACTCGGACGTCGACCATCGCGTTCCTGCGCCGCTCGTGCCGGTCGACGGCAAGCCCGCCAAATCGTGCCTGGATGCGCCAGGACTCCTCATCGCGGATCAGGAACGACAGATAGTAGGGTCGAGGGTGCCCTGGAATGCGCATCTTGCGCATCGCTCGGGCGAGCTCTTCCGCACCGGCCCGGGTCAAACGCTGCGCGCTGGCGCGATCCACGAAACCCTCGCCGGCTCAGCCGGCGATGCCGAGAATCCGGTCGATCGTCGCCAACA
The DNA here is from genome assembly GCA_031401755.1 of Acidobacteriota bacterium. GTDB lineage: Bacteria > Acidobacteriota > Polarisedimenticolia > Polarisedimenticolales > Polarisedimenticolaceae > JANNRU01. Next base: position 9,139 of record JANNRU010000630.1, read on the forward strand.
ATCCGCGGATCTCCCACTCCTGCGTGTCGCCCATGTGCGCGATACGAAAGGTCTTCTCTTTGAGGTCACCGTAGCCGTTCGAGATCTGCGCCCACTGACGCCCGAGCTCTTTGTTGAGATCCCCGACCGAGATCCCGCGCGTGTTGGAAATACAGGTCAAGGTCGGCGACTCGAAGCCTTCCTCGGCAAAGACCGCGAAGTTGCGGCGCGCCCAGCCACGGACGATCTCGGCCAGGCGTTGGTGACGCGCGTAGCGCGCTTCGAGCCCCTCGGCAAAGATGTCGTCGAGTTGCGCATCGAGCGCGAAGATCTGCGGGATCGCCGGCGTCGCCGGTGTCTGCCCGCGTTCGTGGTATTTGAGCATCTCGAGAAAGTCGAAATAGTAGCCGCGATGCTCGATCTCTTTGGCGCGCGCAATCGCCCGAGGCGAGACGTTGGCCACCGCCAGCCCGGCGGGAAGCGCGAACGCTTTCTGCAACCCAGCTAAACAGACATCGATTCCCCACTCGTCGACGGGTATGGACGTCCCGGCCATCGAAGAAACGGCGTCGACCAAGAACATCACGTCGGGGTGTCGGCGCATCACGGCCGCGATCTCATCCAGGGGATTCATGACCCCGGTCGCCGTTTCGTTGTGAACGACCGTGATCGCGTCGAACTCCCCGCTCGCGAGCTTCCGGTCAATCATATCGGCGGTGATCCCCTTCCCAGGATCGACGCGCAGAGCTTCGGCCTCCTTGCCGTTGGCCGTGGCCACCTTCATCCATCGCTCAGAGAATGCGCCCTGGACGCAGCAGAGCACGCGGCGCCGGACACCATTGCGGATCGCGGCCTCCCAGACACCCGAGGACGAGCAGGTGAACAGGAACACCGGCTGGTTCGTCCCCAGCAGACGCTGCAACTTCGGGATCAGTCCCTCGTAGAGCCTCTTGAAATCATCGCTGCGGTGGCCGATCTGTGGTCGCGCCATCGCCGCCAGGTGTTCCGAGCGGACCTCCGTCGGACCGGGAATGAAGAGTCGTTTGTGCGGCATCGGTCGGACCTCTCCTGTTTGGGTAGCGACGGCGAGGCGTCAGATTGCCTCGGGCCTCGCGGTCGCAGTAGATTTCGGCACCGATCGATCGAGCCACTGGAGCAGCCGACCCGGTTCCAGGTAGCCGTCGGCACGGCTGATCGTGCGCTCGTTCGCGTCGAGCAGGACCGTCGCGGGGTAACCGGTAACCCGGTATTTGCGCGCCAGCTCCTCGCCACTCGGGCCGACGCGGGCCGAGCTCTCTTCCGCATCTATTCGCACGGCGATGACGTCACGCATGCGCTCGACCACCGCACGCGCGCGCCACGTCGCACGGTCCATCTTTTTGCAATAGGCACACCAGTCGGTGACAAAGGTCACGAGCAGTGGCTTGCCCTCAGCACGTGCTCGATCCAGACCGGTGGCGAAGTCGGTCCAGTTGATCTGGGTCGCCTCGGCCGCTTGCGGCAACGGTGCGGCTCGCTTCGGCGCCGCGGCGTTCCCTGGCGGCGTGTCGCCGCCGCTCGTCGAGGCACCGGCCCATACCAACACCGCTCCCGCGAAGGCCAGGCCGCTCAGCGCGGCGACCCCGGGAAGGAGCCGGGCGCTACGCGCGGGCCGTGTCGGTAGGGACCCGCGCGAGGGATCCCCCGTGGCGGGAACGGCGAGCAGGACGGCCGTGACCAAGGCCGCCAGCGGGATGAGCAGGCTCGCCACCTCCGCCGAATCCGCCAGGAACGGCCCGGCCGTCGCCATCGCGACGAGCGCCAACAGCGCACCACCCCAGCGAGCCCAGGTCTGACGGCGCAGGAGACCGAGCGCCATGCTGATCCCCAAGGCGACGAGACTCGCTCCGGCCGCCTTTGCGGGCCATGTCGGGCTTGCGAGCAGACCGACCCCGACCCACGAGCAAAGCCCGCCGAAAAAGATCCCGCCGAAGATCGAACCGAACGGCATAGAGGCCCGAGATATACCGCAGCGGGGAAATCGCCGCAAACCGGGCCCGCAGACTATGATCGGGGCGTGCTGACGATTCCGTCCACCCAAGATCGATGGATCCTCATGGGAATCGCGGCCGCCCTCGGGACGATCGCATCGTTCACGGCGGCCGAGGTGGCGATCCCGCTCGGATTGACGGTCCACGCACGCGCCCTGACGCCCGGCGAACCGGTCATCGTCGAACTCGTCTCTCCAGAGCCACTGTCCGTCGCGCGAGCCACACTCCTGGGTCGCGAGATCGCACTCGCCTCCGTCGCCCGGGAATCAACGGGCGGAAAACGATGGCTCGGATTCGGCGTCATCGCGCTCGATGATCCGGCGGGACCGACGACAATCGAAGCCGTGGCCGTCGCGCCGGACGGCCGACCGGCTGCCGGACGGTTCACCTTCGACGTGGCGGCGAAGAAGTTCCCCGAGGAACGGCTGACGGTTGCGTCGAGCTTCGTCGAGCCGCCGCCGGCCGAGGCGGCGCGGATCGCGTGCGAGCGGGAACGCCTGGCCGCGATCTGGGCCAGCCGCCGGGCGGCTTCCCCGCCCGCGGGGCCCTTCCTCCGTCCGGTTCCGGGCGTCCCCACCTCGATCTTCGGACTGCGGCGGTTCTTCAACGATCGCCCGCGAGACCCGCATCCGGGTCTCGATCTACGGGCCGCGACCGGAACGCCGGTTCAGGCTTCGGGGCCCGGCCTCGTCGTGCTCGCCGAGGAGCTTTACTACTCCGGCGGCACGGTGATCGTCGATCACGGCGGAGGGCTGTTCACGGTCTACGCGCACCTCTCGCGTATCGACATCGCTGCGGGTGACCCGATCGCGGCGGGACGCACTGTCGGGCTATCCGGCGCAACCGGGCGCGTGACCGGACCGCACCTGCACTGGGGCGCGAAGATCGGTGACCTGCCGTTCGACCCGCAGGCGCTCCTCGACGAGCGGCTTTTCCGATAGCGCGGAAACCTCGGATGAAAGAGATCCGTTCGGCGAGGTCTCCTGCCTTGGTTTCGAGAAGAGCCGTCGTCAGAAGATTCGGGTGGATCCGCGACAGGATCGCCGTAATCGTCGACGTCCGGGGCTGACCGGGTCGGGTCCCCGATTCGCGCCCGACCGCGGACGCGGTCTACGATCGCGGCGGCAATTTTCCGACAGGAGTCCGGGATGCTCGACAAGGCACCGCCGCCATTGCGTCTCTGGCCCGGCGTCGCGATCGTCTCGGCGCAATTCGCGGCGCTGTACGGCCCGGCGACGTTCGCCCCGGGGACGCCACTCCACTTCTTCGGCATGATGGGCGCGTTCACAGTCGGAACGCTGCTGGTGTTGATCTGGTGGCTATTCCTGAGTCGCGCGCGGTGGATCGACCGAGCCGGTGGGCTGGCGTTGTTGATCGTCGTCCACGGGACGACGATGGTGCTGGCCGACAAGTCGGCCAAAATAGCCACCAGCGTTCCTGGCGTACCACTCCTCTGCCTGGCTTTCGTGACCTCCCTGTTCTTCGGTAGCCGCACGGTGACGGTCGCTTTCGTACTGGCGGCCAGTTTGGGCTGGACCGTCGTACGCACCGAGGGCGTCGACGGTGCGATGGCCGCCGATTACGACTGGCGCTGGAACTCGACCGCCGAGGACCGCTTCATGGCTTCGGCTGCGAGCCATCCACCCCCGACAGCGGTCATCTCCGACGAGCCCGTCGAGGTGGCCGCGTGGCCCGGTTTCCGCGGTGCAAGACGCGACGACGTGCTCGCTGGAACCCGCATCGGCGCGGACTGGTCACGCAATCCGCCCGTGCAGATCTGGCGGCGCCCGGTCGGACCTGGCTGGGGGTCGTTCGTGCTCGTCGGCGGCCGGCTGTGTACCCAGGAGCAACGCGACGAGAACGAGGTCGTCGTGTGTTACGACGCCCGCAGCGGCGAGCCGATTTGGCTCCACTCCTACCCTGCCCGCTTCTGGGAGTCGCTCGGAGGCGTCGGACCGCGGGCGACACCCACGTTTTATGCCGGACGGCTCTACGCTCTAGGCGCGACCGGCGTGCTGAATAGCCTGGATGCGTCGACGGGCGAGGTGGTGTGGACTCGAAACATCAGCGATGACACGGGCGCCGCGATTCCCGATTGGGGTTTTGCGAGTTCGCCGCTCGTCGTCGAGGACATGGTGATCGTGCACGCGGCGGGCGCCCCGGAGGGGAAGGCGACCGTGGCCTACGACTTGCCATCGGGTAGGCCGCGCTGGTTCGGCCCGGCTGCTGGCCCGGGTTACAGCTCGCCACACTTGGCGATGATCGACGGCGTACGCCAGGTGCTGATGATCACGGGTGACGGCGTCTTCGGTTTGGCGCCCGAGACCGGAGCGCTGCTGTGGGAGCACGACTGGCCGATGGGCGGGAACGGCTCGCGCGTCGTACAGCCGACACTACTGGGCGGCGGCGACATGCTGATCGGAACCAGCTTCGGTATGGGGACGCGTCGGATCTCGGTGTCGAGATCGGCGGGCTCGTGGTCGGTGCGAGAGGCTTGGACCTCTCAGGGCTTGAAGCCCTATTACAACGACCTGGTCGTGCACCGCGGCACCGCATACGGATTCGACGGCAACATCTTGGCGGCGATCGACGTCGAAAGCGGCGAGCGCGTGTGGAAAGGCGGGCGCTACGGCAACGGCCAACTGCTGCTACTTCCCGACCAGGACCTGTTGCTCGTGATCTCCGAACGCGGCGAGTTGGCGTTGGTGCGCGCCACCCCCGAGCGCTTCGAGGAGCTCGGACGGATCCAGGCGCTCACCGGCAAGACCTGGAACCACGCGATCGTTGTCGACGGCACGATCTACTTACGCAACAGCGAAGAGGCCGCCGCCTACAGGCTCCCGACGTAGGAAGCCGGCGGCCCTTCGGGAATCCGATCGGGCGAGCGGCAGTCATAAATCCGTTTGATTCGGCAACTCGGGTGGACCGGCTTCTCGGAGGCTTCTAGGTTCTCCGATGTGATCGAGACCTCCGCATCGCCGCTCACCGCCGACCTCCTGGCGGAGCGCGTGGTCCAGCGCGTGCTGGTGGCCGACCCCGAGGCGCGCGTGGCCGACGCGCTACAGGCGGTCTTGGCGCGGCAAGGCGTCGTGATCGAACGCGCCCAGACCCCGGCCGTCGCCTATTCCCTGCTTCAGTCCGGATCATTCGACGTCGCGCTCATCGATCGCGACTTCATCGACCGCGACCCACGCCTGGCGGCCGCCGACGCGACCCACGACGCCTGCGGGACCTACGTGATCCTCGTCGGCGACGCCGAGGATGCGGCGACCTTCGCCCGCCAGATCGAGCGTGGGGCCGACGACTTCCTGGTTCGACCCGTGACCGAATCGATCTTGGCGGCGCGATTGAGCGTGGCCGCGCGAGTTCGCGCTCGTCATCGTCGACTCCATGAAACCCGCGAGCGGCTGTCGACGGCCCACGACAAGATTCGAGCCGAGTTGCAGGCCGCCGGGCGGCTCCAGCAGGCCCTCCTGCCGGCGCCGAACTTCACGCTGCCCGGCTTCGACCTTGGTTGGCGATTGCGACCCTGCGCCGAGTTGGCGGGAGATCTCCTGAATTGTTTTCGCCTCGACGAACGACACTGCGGTTTCTATGTACTCGACGTCAGCGGTCACGGGGTCTGCTCCGCGCTGTTGTCGGTGCAGGTCTCCCGCTTGATGACCCCGGTGATGTCGGTCTCGCAGCTACTCAAGGAACGAACTGGCGAGGAGCCTTGGTACCAGTTGGTAGAACCCGCCGAGGTACTGCGCCGCCTCAACGCGCGCTTTCAGCTCGAAGAAGAAACGCGGCAGTACTTTACGATGGCCTACGGTCGCATCGATCTCAAAACACGTGAACTAAGATTCGCCGTCGCTGGCCACCCCGGTCCGATCCTTCTCCTCGCCAACGGCGACCCGGAAGTTCTGTCGTGCAGTTCGCACCCCGTGGGACTCTTCGACGAGCCCTCCATCGAGGAACGGCGGCTCGTCCTGAACCCAGGTGATCAGATCTGGTTCTATTCCGACGGACTGACCGATGTGGCCGACGGTGGCGACCGCCTGCTGGACAGCCAGGGTCTCGCCGAGCGAATCGGGAAATGGCGGGATGCACCGCCCCGAGATGCGGTCGATCACGTGATCGACGAGGTCGAAGCTTGGTGCCACCCAGCGACACCCGGTGATGACTGCTCCCTGCTCGTCTTTCGCGCGGTCTGAGACCGCGAGACCCCGGTCGATACGGGATCGACCCTTTTCGGCGGAAGTACCTCTTGCGACTCGTTCGCATGATCGTCGTTTAGGCCGCGCGACCTGATTCCGGGTAGCACGACGATCGCCGCCTACTTCTTGGTGAAGTTGATCACGCCGTCCCAGTCCCCCGTCGGTGGAGCGGTGCCGAGCTGCTCGATCGCTTGGAGATAGAGTTCCGACGGTCCGTCCTCGCCACCGCATCGCTCCCGCACCTCCTGAAACGCGATGGCGGCCTCACGAAATCGCCCGCCAGTGAACTCCGCAAGCGCCTGCTCGAAAACCGCGATCGTCGCGGCGTCGGGGCGGGTCGGCTCGCCTTTCAACCCGAGCAATTCGTGCAGCTCGACCGGATCCGCGCGACCGACGACCCGGGCCCGACCCAGGTAGCGGGTCACGATCTGACCATCGGTCTGGGCGATGGTCTCCCCGCTGGCCAGCATCTGGGTTCCCGTCGACTTGTTCAACGACTCCAGTCGCGCGGCCAGATTGATCGTATCGCCGATCGCCGTGTAGTCGAATCGTTGGGACGATCCCAAATTGCCGACGAGCATCGAGCCGGTGTGCACGCCAACACGCGTGATGAGCTCGGAACCTCCGTCGGAGCGGCGGTACGCCTGGCCCATCGCCAACGCGGCGCGACAGGCCAGCGTCGCGTGATCGTCCATGTGCACCGGTGCGCCCCAGATCGCGAACACCGCATCCCCGATGTACTTGATCAGGGTCCCCCCGGTCTCGAAGAGCTTGCTGGTGATCTCGGAGAAATACGCGTTGAGCATCGCCGCGGTCTGCGTTGCCGTCATCTGCTCGGCGATCGAGGTGAACCCCTTGATGTCGGAAAAGACCGCGGTGCCGATGATCTCCTCGCCGCCGAGCTGCAGCGTCTCCGAACTCTCCTGGATCTTGCGAATCATCTCGGGCGACAAATAGAACGAGAATGCCCGGCGAATTTTTTCCCGCTCGCGCACCGTCGTCAGGTAGTACCAGACCAAACTCGCTCCGTACGCTGCGGGAAGCTGAACCGCGACGGGAATGACGACGGGAATCCACAGCCCGAACCGTGTGAACGCAAGAAACCGATCACCGGCGAGGCGACGATGAAACCGACCAAAGCCGCTGCGCCGGCCAGCGGTCGCAAGAAAATGAACACCAGCGACGCCGCCGTGGCCAACACGATCAGTAAGAGGGCTTCCAAGACTCCGGAGGGCCGAACGATGCGACTCCCGTCGAGCAGGTTCGCAGCCAGCGTGGCGTGGATCTCGACGCCGTAGGTCAGGCCGACTTGGCCTCCGGTAAATGGGGTCGGAAACGAATCCTTCGCTTCCGAAACCGCCACCGCGGCAACCTGCGACGCACCGACGAAGACGATCTTGTCGCGGAAAAAATCTGGAGGTAGATACTGATCGGGATCCAGGGCCTGATACAGCGAGATCGTCTGAATCGTTCTCGGGGGGCCGTAGTAGTCGATCAGCCGGGTTTCGTATTCGGCGTCGAACGACGCGTCACCGGTGGCGACTTGATAGGCCGCCAGCGCCAGGCTCGGTCGCTTGTCCGGCGCCAGCCAAGTCTCGCGAATCACGCCGTCGGTATCCGGCGGCAGCTCGACCTCCGCGACGGCCGCGGCGGCGTCCGCGAACGGCGGATGAGGTTCGATCAGCCGAGCCTGTCGGAATCGAGGATCGGTGACGCGCTCGACGGTCGCCCCGAGCACGACGATTCCCGCATCGAACAATCCCAACTCGAACGCCAAGTCTTTTTCGGGCTCGCCCGGTCCCTCGAACAACACGTCGAAGGCGACCGCGCGGGCGCTGCGCTCGGCCAGTAACGTAACCAGCTCGCCATGCAGGTCGCGCGGCCCCGGCCGCAGAGGATCGAGGCCCCGCTCGATGTAGGAAGCGTCGTCGATCGCGACGACGCAGATTTCGGAGGGAGCAATCCGCTTACCCCGGAGTTTGAACAATAAATCGAGCCCGTAGGTTCGTTCCAGTCCGGACGTCACCGGCCAGCGGACCAAGACGAGCCCAAGCAGGCCGGGGATCAGCGCGAGCAATCCACCGACACGGGCCCAGCGCCATGCCCGCGACCATGAGCCCGTCGCGAGCACTTA
>JANNRU010000631.1:0-3030 GCA_031401755.1 Acidobacteriota bacterium
GCCTCATTGAGGAAATAGTGGCGAAGTTCCGGCGTCGGGAACGTGGCGTCCACGATCACGGTCCGCCCTTCACTCAAGTTGTCGAATGCGCGGTCGCGAAGGGTCGCATAGGTCCGCGCGGTCATCGCGTCGCCGTAGAGCCCCGGCCAGGCGAGCTCGCCTCGGTGATCGTGAAGCGGCACGCCGGCGAGCAGCTTTCGTTGGACGTCGCTTTGCAGCAAGGTCGCGCGGAACGGCGTCGCCAGTCGCCGAGCGGCGTGGCTCTTCCCGGAGCCCGGCAGCCCGCAAAGGAGAATCAACGCCCGGGGAAGCAAGTAGCCAGCGGCCAACTGGAAGTAGCCTGCGGATTCATCGGCAGCAGAGCAGATCGCCGCTACCTTGCCGCGGACCGCGGCGCGATAGACCTTGTAGAAGTCGATCAACCGTCCGATTTCAGGGTCCGCGGCGCGATCAGCATAGGTTCGCACCAGATAGGCCGCGAACGCGGGGAATCCGCGACGGTCGAAGTCCATGGCCAGGAATGCAAGATCCTCGGCGACGTCGCCGCAGCGAAAGGCTCGGCTAAACTCGATCCGATCGTAGATCACCAGTCGGCCTTCGGATTCACAGACGTTGCCCGCGTGAAGATCGCCGTGGCCCTCGCGCACCCGCCCCGCGCGCACGCGCGAATCCAGGAGGGCGCCACGCTCCGTCAGAAACCGACGGCTGACCTCGGCGAGGAACTCTGCCAGTGCGGGGGGCAGCGGGGACGGTGCCTCAGGGGGCGTCGCCTCCGCCACGAAGCGCTCCGACTGCGCGATGTTGTCGAGCACCTTTCGGCGAACCGCGGCAGGTGTTCCGTGCTCGTCGATTCCAGGCCCCGTCGCCGCGTCACGGTGGAATCGGACGATCCGGTCGACCAGCGTACGGATCAGTTGATTGTCGACGTTGCCTGCCGCAAGTCGCCGATCGAGCATGCCCGCCGCCGGAAGTCGCACCATCTCCACGGCCCACTCGGGAGGATCACCGCGTTCTCGTAGACGAATTCCGTCTGGGTCGACGATCACCGGGACGACGCCGAGGTAGACCCCGGGGGCGAGGTCTTGATTGACCCGGACTTCTTCTTCGCAGAAGTGCAGTCGCGCTTCGGGTGTCGTGAAATCGAGAAAACCCAGGTTGACCGGCTTCTTGACCTTGTAGACCCGATCGCCGATGAACCAAAGTTTCGAGATGTGCGTCTCGATCGATGGGCCCGCCATGACCGCAGTCTAGCGTTTAGGCGCCGGCTTCAGTCGGCGATGCGAAGACCTTCGCGAACCTGGGTGGCGTGCGCGTCGGTCACCTCGCGTGCGCGCTGAATCGCCTCGGACGGAAGGGGCTCCGTCGCTTCGCCGGGTGCCGAGGGTGCCGCGGCGGCCGCCGGTCGAGTGACCGTGATCGCGGCCTCCCCCGAACTCTGCAGCGAGCGGGCGACGAGCAATAAGACGACCGCGACCGCCACGACCAAAAACAAGAGGGACCAACCGCCGCTGATTCTTCGCACACGACCAATATCGCGCCGCGTCCCGAGTGCGGCAACTCAAAATGGTGCCTGTTCCCATTTTCATTGGTAGTCTCTGCGGATGGGGCAATGGGCGCTATTGGTCGAGGTGTCGAACGCCGAGGCGGTGCCGTTGATCGCGGCGGGGCTCGAGAAACGGGGGGTCCCGTACCGCGTGGGGGTCCTCGCCGATCGGCCGCCGCGGGCGGTGTTCACGGTGCCGGAGGAACGGCTATCGGAGGCTCGCGAGTTGGTTGCCACGTGGCGGCTCGTTCAGGGCGCGACCGCCCCGGATGACGCCGAGCCCGAGGGTGTCGCCCCGCCAGTTACCGTGCAACGGCTTCCGGCCCTTGAGATCGCCGCGCTGATTGGCGTCGCGCTGCTGCACCTCCTCGTCGTGGCCTATGGAATGAACTCCGCCGAGACCTCGTATGGCCTAGTCCAGCGATTCGGGCTCGCCGGCGGGGCCGCGTTCGGGGAGCCCTGGCGGCTCTGGACTTATGCGTTGATCCACAGCGGGATCTCTCACGTGTTCTGGAATGGTGCGGCGATGGTCGTTTTCGGCGTGCCGCTGTTGGTCGGGATCGGTTACCGTCGCACTCTGCTGGTTTATCTCGCCGCAGCTGGCGGGGGCGGCGTGGCGTCTGCGTTGCTCACTGACGCCGGTCGCTGGGTCATCGGGTCCTCCGGCGCGGTCGCGGGGCTGTTCGGCGCTTGGATCCTGCTGGCGATGCGCGACGCGCGCCGTCTGCCCCTTCCGCGTCGCGCCACCCTGCGGGTTCTGGGCATCGCGCTGGTCGTGTTGCCCTCGCTGCTCTCACCAGTCACGGCGAGTGGACAGCCGATCAGCGTCAGCGGACACGTTGGCGGAATGTTGACAGGGATGGCAGTCGGGCTGGCGTTATCCGGCGGTCTGTTCCTGCGCGAGCCCGAGCTGGAGCCGATCACGCATTGATCAGGCGCCGACCGTCGCGACGCGCATCTGCGCATCGAGAAACTCCGTCGAAATATTCAGCGCCCGCAATGCCGAGGCGAAGCTCGGCTTGTCCGTCGCCTTGCGGTAGGCCTCTTCCGGCTCGACGAGCTTGCGCTTGACGAGGTCGAGCAGCGAGTCATGCAACAGGACCATCCCGTACTTCCTGCCGGTCTGCATCAGCGACGCGACCTGAAACGTCTTGCCCTCGCGGATCAGATTCGAAACCGCGGGGGTGACCATCAGCACTTCGATCGCGGCGACCCGTCCGCCGCCGATGCGCCGGCAGAGGACCTGTGCGATTACCGCGCGCAGGGACTCTCCGAGCATCACGCGGATCTGCGACTGTTGATCGGCCGGAAACTGGTCGATCAGCCGGTCGACGGTGGAGATCGCGGAGTTTGTATGCAGGGTACCGAAGACGAGGTGGCCGGTCTCGGCAGTTTCAAGGGCGATCGCGACCGTTTCCAGATCACGCACCTCGCCGACCAAGACCACGTCGGGATCTTCGCGCAAAGCCGCGCGGAGCGCGGTCTTG
>JANNRU010000632.1:0-2642 GCA_031401755.1 Acidobacteriota bacterium
CGGCATCGGGTCCACGTCGGTGTCTTCCAGGCGTCGGGCGACGACGACTTGGTCGACGACGACAACGATCAGTTCGAGCCCCTGTTCGGCGACTTCCACGCCAACAATCGGCTGGGCAATCTCGACCATTTCGCGCTCGAGAACACGGGCGTCTTGGGAATCGACGCGGGAATCACCGACCTCAACGTCGGTTACGCCTGGATGAACGACAAGCATACGTTCGGCGCATCGATCCACAACCTGACGCTGGCAGAGGATGCCAACAACGGGGACGAAGACGGGCTCGGAAACGAACTCGATCTGACCTACAATTACAAGTATTCGGCCAACGTCGCCTTCCAGGCTGGCGTGGCGAATCTGTTCGTCGACGATGCTTTCGGAACGACGGCGGACGACATTCTCCGCAGTTGGTGGCAGTTCCAGCTTCGCTGGTAGTCGGCGCTTCGGACATCTTTTGACAAAAGAGCCCCCTGGCCTAGCCAAGGGGCTCTTTTTTTTAAGTGTCGGTGAGGAAATCCGTCGCTCTCGGTGGCTGCGGACGCGTAAGAGGAGGCGGAACCCCTCAATGTAGCGGCGGTCAGGCCCTTTTCGAGGTAGTTTAGCCAGGCCATGCGACGGTGCTTAGCCAACCTGGGATTTGCTTTGGCAATCGAGCTCGCGGGCGGTATCCCCGCGCAGAGCGCGCCGACCGCCCTGGTCGATCCACGGCTGCGAGAATCACTGGCGCGCGGTGACGCCGACTTCCTTGTGCTGCTTGAGGAACAGCCTGATTTCGCGGCTGCGCGTGCAGCGAAGGGCAAGGTGGAGCGCGGTCGGCGGGCGGTGGCGGCAATGCGCGAGGTCGCAACCCGATCCCAGGCACCAATCCTGGAGCGGCTCCGCACGCTGAAGGTGGAGTATCAGCCGTTCTGGGTCGCCAACTTCATTCGGGTTCGGGGCGGGCTCGAACTCGTCGATTGGCTGGTCTCGCAGCCCGGGGTTCTCGCGATCGAGGCGAACCCCATGGTTCTATCGCCTGTGCCGACTCGCGACGAGGCGGTGGGGCTGCTCGGTTCCGGGGTTGAGTGGGGCGTCTCGCAGATCGGCGCAGATCAGGTTTGGGCGCTTGGCTACGATGGCACCGGGGTTGTGATCGCCGGACAAGACACCGGCTACGAGTGGCAGCATCCCGCGCTCCAGCAGTCCTACCTGGGATGGGACGGCACCTCAGCGAGTCACGATTACCATTGGCACGACGCGATCCACTCCGGCGGCGGGATCTGCGGATCCAACGCGCCCGCGCCGTGTGATGACCACAATCACGGCACCCACACGATGGGGACGATGGTCGGAGACGACGGGGGTACGAACCGGATCGGGGTGGCGCCAGGCGCCCGGTGGATCGGCTGCCGGAACATGGATCAAGGCAACGGCACGCCCGCAACCTACGCGGAATGCTTTCAGTGGTTCGTCGCTCCGACAGATCTTTCGGGCTTGAATCCGGACCCGGCGCGTGCCCCGGACGTGATCAACAATTCTTGGCTCTGTCCGCCTTCGGAAGGGTGCGCCGCGGAGACGCTGCGGGCGGTGGTCGAGAACGCCCGCGCCGCCGGGATTGTGGTGGTCGCCAGCGCCGGCAATTCCGGGAGCGCCTGTTCGAGCATCGACGCGCCGCCCGCAATCTACGCGGCGGCGCTCACCGTCGGAGCGACCAACGCATCGGACGAGATCGCCGGGTTCAGCAGCCGCGGACCGGTGACCGTGGACGGCAGTGATCGCCTGAAGCCCGATGTCACCGCCCCCGGGGTCGCCGTGCGATCCTCGATTCGAGGAGGCGGTTACGCGACTTTCAGCGGGACGAGTATGGCCGGGCCCCATGTCGTCGGGATGATCGCGTTGCTTCTCGATGCCCGCCCCGATCTCGCTGGCGACGTGGACACGATCGAGGCCTTGGTCACGGCCGCTGCCGCTCCTCAGACGAGTCTCCAGACCTGCGGAATCAACGGAGGGGCGTCGGTTCCCAATGCGACGTACGGTTTCGGTCGCGTGGACGCGATCGCGCTATTGAGTGGCGACGCGGACGAAGACGGCACCGTCAACCTCCTGGATTGCCGGCCCGCGGACGGCGCGACGTGGGCGATGCCGACTCCCGCGACGGATCTCCGATTGGCGGGTGGGGCGAATACGACCTTGAATTGGTCGCCCCCGGTCACGCTGGGAGCGACGGCGATCCGATTCGACGTTGTGCGCAGCGAGCGAGCCGACGATTTTGGCTCAGCCTATTGTGTCGCGTTCGACACGGAAAGCATGAGTGCGTCCGACTCTGCCATTCCGTCCCAACTCTTCTCGTATCTGGTGCGCGCGGTTAACCGCTGTGGGCAAAATCTTGGTCAGACAAGCGATGGGGAAATGCGAACCGGCGCAGCCTGTCCTTGACGCGGAAGCGCGTCACGCGCCTCCGCGGCCTCCGCCGTGAGACCGACCGCCGCCCCCCGGACGTCCGCCACCTCCGGGTCCGCGACCGCCGCCCCCCGGGCCGCGATCCGGTCGTGGCCCCCGATCGCCTGGCTCCTGATCGCCGTGGGACGGTTCGTCGACTCCGCGGACTCCGACCGGCTCTTGCTCAGGACGGCCTTCTCCGCGGTCGCCGCCGCCAGCCGCGC
>JANNRU010000633.1:0-2397 GCA_031401755.1 Acidobacteriota bacterium
GGCGTCAAGCTTCTCGAAGGGCGGTTCCAGTTCGACCTCGATGGCGCCTACGACGCCAATCCGAGTCAGGATCAGGGACATTTCCCGAACAAGATTTGGCGTCTACAGTACGGGACGCAGTGCTGCACCTTTCATTTCGAGCGCGTGACGGTCGACTTGGGCTCGGGCGCCGATCGTCGCGAATTCGCCTTTCGAATCGATCTGCGTGGCGTCGGCAAAATCGTCGACTGGGACCTCTGATGGGTGGAATCCGATGATTCTCGTTCTCGGCGGAACGGGAAAGCTCGGCTCGGCGCTGGTCGGGGAGCTGGAACGGCGGGGCGAGCCGGTCCGCTTTCCGACGCATGCGGAACTCGACCTGACCGCCCCGGAATCGGTTGGACGCTCGGTCGATCAACTACGCCCGACCGTGGTCATCAACGCGGCTGCGTTCACTGACGTGGCCGCCTGCGAAGCGCCCGGGAATCACGAAAATGTCTACCGGCTCAACCGAGATCTCCCGGCGGCACTGGCACGGGCGTGCCGCGGCCGCGGCGTTCCGTTCCTCCACCTCTCCACCGACTACGTTTTCGATGGACGCAACTCCGTCGCCTATGGAGAAGACGACCCCGTCGCCCCGCTCCAGGTCTACGGCGAGTCCAAGCTTGCCGGAGAACAGGAGACCTTGGCCGATTATCCCGCAGCACTCGTGGTTCGTACGTCGACGCTCTACGGGCCAGCACCCCGACCGCGGCCTCATTACGTCGATGCCATCCTGCGGCAGGCTCGCAGGCAGACGTCCGTCTCGGTCGTCCGCCTGCCGGTCTCGGCGCCCACATTTGCGCCCGACCTCGCGCTCGGGCTGCTGGCGCTGTTGGCGGCCGGTGCTTCGGGCATCGTCCACTGGAGCAACACTGGAGCCTGCAGTCGGCTCGAACTGGCCACGGCGACGGTTCGACTCGCCGGACTCTCAGAGACGGTCGAGGTCGTCGAGCGTCCGGAGGAGCCCACTTCTCTTCGGCGTCCGGAATTCTCGGTGCTGGACACCGCGCGCGCAGTTCGTTGGACGGGCCTCGCACCCCGACCGTGGTTCGAAGCGCTGGCCGAGTACGTTCGCGGGTCCGTGTGAGCAAGATCCTGGTCACCGGGGCGGCGGGCTTTCTCGGAGGGCGGGTGGCCCAGGCGCTAACGAACGACGGATGGCAAGTTCGCGCGTTCGTCCGTGGTCGGACGGGCTGGACGGACGCCCCGGCGGCGATCGAGATCGTGCAGGGCGACGTCACCGACCGTGCCACCTTCGTCCGCGCCGCGGAGGGTTGCGAGGTGATCGTCCACGCGGCAGCGCTCGTGCGGACGTGGGATGCCGACCCGGCTCGATTTGATCGCGTCAACGTTGGTGGTCTCCGTAATGCGGCCGACGCGGCGCGAGTGAATGGCGCTCGTCTTGTCTATCTCTCCTCGTTCATCGCTCTGGGGCCGACGGACGGGTTCATCGCGAACGAAGATGCGCCGATCCCCACGACTCCGCCGCACAACGACTACGAGCGCACCAAGCGCGAGGCCGACCGTGTCGCTCGCGAATTTGGCGCGCAGGGTCTTCCGATCGTCCGACTCTATCCAGGGGTCGTCTTCGGTCCAGGTAGGCGGACGAGTGGCAATCACGTGGTCGGCCTGCTCGTCCAACATGCTGCCGGTCGAATCCCCGGACTACTCGGTGGAGGACGGGTGCGCCAATGTTTTGCGTTCGTCGACGATGTGGTCCGCGGCGTGACGAGCGCCGTCGAACGGGCCAATTCCGGAACCGCCTACTTGCTCGGTGGTGAGAATCGTACGGTTCGTGAGCTGTTCGAGGCGTTCGAGCGGGCAACCGGTATTCGGCCGCCGCGGCTGTGGATTCCGTTCGCGCTCGCCAGCCTGGTCGGCCGCGTTGCCCGATGGCGGGCGGACCGGTGGGGGACAGAGCCCGAATTGACCGACCAGGTGGTCGGAATCTATCGGCACGAGTGGTGCTACGCGTCCGACCGCGCCGAGCGCGAGCTCGGGTATCGGATCACTCCCTTCGACCAGGCCGTGCAACGGACCGCCGCCTGGTTGCGAGAGCGCGGTGAGATTCGGGGAGCCTGATCGTGCTATCCCGCGGTGAGCTGCTGCGCAAATGCGTTCATGTCGGGGCCGGAGGCTTCGCGCTGACGCTGCGCTGGCTGGAGCCGTGGGAAGCGGCGACGGCGGCAGGACTGGCTCTGGCGTTCAACCTATTCGTGCTCCATCGCGTGACAAACAGAACGATGCTTCGTCCGGATGAGTTGGAGCGTGGTCAGTCGCGTGGAATCATGCTCTACCCGATCGCGGTTCTGGGTCTGATCGTCGTGTTTCATCAGCGGCGTAGCTTGTTCGATTTCATCATCAAGGCGGGACCCA
>JANNRU010000634.1:0-7698 GCA_031401755.1 Acidobacteriota bacterium
GCGCGTCGGCATCGCTCGCGCGCTTGCGGCTCGCCTGCAGTCCGATGAATCCTCGACCGAGCAGCGCGAAGAAGCGGTTTCGCTTGCGCGCCGGCTCTACGACGGCGCAGCTGCGGACTCCGACCCCGTCGTTAGGCAAGAGGTGCTCCAAGCGATCTCGGGTACGATTCGCGAACCCAGCACGGTCGACCTGCTGCGCCGGGGCCTTCAAGATTCCGACTGGTGGGTTCGACGACGCGCGAGCGACGCACTGTTAAACGCGGGCGAAAATCACCGCGACCGGGTCGGCCCGGCGACCGAGCGGCCGTTGAGCGAATACGAGGCGATCCTGCGCTGGGCGCAGCGGCCGCACGCCGTCCGGGTCGTGGTCGAGCGCCCCGGCTTTCCGCGGGGCTGGTTCACCTTTGCCCTGGACGCCGCAGCGGCTCCCCTCGCCGCGCACCACTTTGCAAAGTTGGCTGAGCGCGGGTTCTTCAAGCGACTCGCCTTCCACCGCGTTGTTCCGGGATTCGTGATCCAGGACGGCGACCCACTGGGGAATGGGGAAGGCGGACCCGGATTCACCGTGCGCGACGAACTGGATCCGCGACCGTTCGTATCCGGAACCGTGGGACTGGCGACCGCGGGCAAGGATACGGGCGGGAGTCAGTGGTTCGTCACGCTGGCCGACACGCCGCACCTCGAAGGGCGTTACACCTCATTCGGACACGTGGTACAAGGATTCGAAGGCGTCGTTTCGCTGATCTTGCCCTACGACCGCGTGATTTCGGTTGAAGTTTACGAGGGCACAGGTGCGGAACCCTGGGAACCGCCCCCGCAATGACGACGGTTTGCGATCCTCAACCGGCCTGCGAGGCCTGAGTCGTGCGATTGCTCGCTGACGGAGTTTAGTCTAGGCCTACCCGCGTCGTCCCGCGAAAAGGAGGGTCGCTGTGTGCTGCTGGTCGTGGCGCTGGGCGCCGCTGCTTGCGATCGGACTCCGTGTTGCGGCCGCCGCAGCGGATGGGGAAACAACCCTCTATTCACGGATCCGACCGACGCACATCGCTTGGGGTGAGATCGCAGTCGTCGCCGGCGGTCCAATCCAACTCGCACTGCCCGAACAAACCCAATTCGGTCGCGCGCTCGCCCTGACCTTCACGAGTTTTGAGCGGAGAGAACTGCAAGACTCTTTGGCCGACGTCGATACCGCGACCCAATAGAACCGCGTCGGCTCGATTCACGCGGCCTTCGCACTGACCGATGAACGGACAGCATGGCCAGTCGTCCGCGAACGACTCGATCACGCACTGGCGGATCTGACGTCGGATGGATTCGAGCGGTTCATCGGGGAGTTCCCTAGCCTCCTGAGCACAATTTCCGGGGCCTCCGACTTCGACGCCCTAGTCTACGGCGAGGGCAGGGATCAGCAGCGCCGAGTCTATACACGGATCAAGCAAACAACTACGGAGTACGGAGAGTCGGCCGTGTACTCCGACTCGGGTGGTCCGAGTCATTCGCAGGATGATGTGGCCTGTCGACGTATCGAAGCCGCAGTACGCGACGTGCCCCCCGCGGAGACGCGTATCACCGCGTTCGAAGTGGAGCAGGCGGTCGAGGAAAGGCTGAGTCTCACGTTGCAAGAACAGCCCCAAGGAGAGCCCGGGCAGTTACCGGAGGGTGCGAGTCTCGAGACTCTACCGGTGGCGCCGGGTGTCCGTTCCTCGACTTTGACGAACCATTCGACGGGTCGCTCGATCGCCGAGGTCGTTCGTCCCGCAATAGAGCACGGTCGCGCGGCCGAAGCCGGGCAATCGATGATTCGAACGACCGTCGTTCCGGCCGCTCTCCCCCGGGCCGCCCTCGATTGGCAAGGAACGTTTCTGCGTTGGACCGCTAATTCGACGACCCGACACTTCGGCGTCAGCCCCAAAACCGAAACAACTGTCGAGGAGCACTCGGACGCCGCGGTTCTTCTGACCCGACCTGCAGGAGTCATCGATCTGAGCGCCGTCGTCGATGCCGTCACTGTGGCGATCGCAACGCGTCCGCGGTCCGGTTGGTTCTCAGCGATCAACGAGACCCTGGCGGCGGCCGATCTGGGGACCCACGAAGCGATCCTGATTCGATGCGGCAATATCGCCGACTCGCCACGTACCGCCGACTATTGTTTAGGCCCGGCGTGTGCGAAGCTGCTCGATCCCGAATCGTTCTGCGACGGAGTGTCGAAGCGCCTCGAGCGCTAGTACGAGCGCGCCACTTCGGCGGTCAGCGTGTGATCCGTCGGACCTGCTCGTCGAGCGCCAGGATGTCCGAGTGAACGCGGTCGCGGATCTGCTGCCAAAGTCGATGGTCGATTGCCAGAAAGGCGTCGGCCACTTTCGGGTCGAACTGGGTTCCACGGCAACGCTGAATTTCGTCACGAGCATCTTGGATGCTCAGCGCCGCACGGTACGGACGATTCGATGTCATGGCATCGAACGTATCGACCACGGCAAAAATGCGTGCGCCCAGCGGAATCTGCTCGCCTGCCAAACCACGAGGGTAACCGCTGCCGTCCCAACGCTCTTGATGGGAGAGCACGATGTCGAGCGCCGGTTCGAAGAAGGCGACGTGCTCCAGCATACGGAATCCCATCTCCGGATGTTTCCTCATCTCCGCCCACTCTTCTGCGGTGAGCTTTCCGGGCTTGCGCAGGATCGCGTCGGGAACGCCGATCTTACCGACGTCGTGGAGGATCGCTCCGCGGCGGACCCAACTCAGTGCCGGATCACCCACACCCAACTTGCCGGCTACCAGAATTGCGTACTCGACCACACGATACGAATGGCCCTGCGTCTCGTTGTCACGAAAGTCGAGCGCGGTCACAAGGGCCTGCAGGCTGCTCTCATAAGACTGTTGGAGCTCGCCGAAAAGCCTCTCGACTTCGCGCTTCTTTTCGGTGACTTCGTGGGTCCGCAGCGTTACCAGTTCCTCTAAACGCTCCTGGTAGTCCCGATTCTCCAGAAGCAGTCTGCGCTTTTCCAAAGTCCGGTCGATGACGATCTGAACTTCGTCGAGATTGAACGGCTTCGTGACGTAATCGCTCGCGCCGTGTCGAATGGCGTGAACCGCGGTGCCCGCATCAATCGCGCCCGTGACCATGATCACGTCGAGATCAGGATCGCTGCCCTTGATCCGACGCAGCAGCTCGAAACCGTTCTCCCCGGGCATGTCGATATCCGAGAGCACGACCGCCGGCGAGAGCTCGTTGATCACCCGCAGGGCCTCCTCGGCGCTGCTCGCGGTCCGCGTCGTGTAGCCGAAGGATGACAGACCCTCGGCGAGCATCTCCCGAACCGCGCGATCGTCATCGACGATCAACAATCCCCGGCTGGCCAGCGTTTTGAATGTGTCCATGGGCCGGACCCCCTCGTAGTTGCCGGATCCGGCAGTTTTCGCTCGGTCGACGAAGTCAATATTCTACCCGCGGCCGGATGGGGCAATCGCCGGCACCGGACCCCCGATTCAGGTCGTCTCGCTCCAACTCCGGCCGATTTTCTGGTCGACGAGCAGCGGCACCGACAAATCGACCACGCCCTCCATCGCGACCCGGACCCGCTCGCCGACCGTCCGGACCTCGTCCTCGGGGACCTCCAGGAGCAACTCGTCATGGACTTGGAGCAACACCCGGGCTCTCGAGCCGAGTCGGCCGAGCTCGGCGTCGACCTCGAGCATGGCTAACTTCATGATGTCCGCCGCAGTGCCCTGAACGGTGGTGTTGACCGCGGCCCGGAGCGCTTGCTCGCGCAGTGCTCTGCCGCTTCCTTGACCGAGGGCTGGAAAATGACGAATACGACCGAATAGCGTGCGGACCGACCCGTCACGTTCGGCCGCCTCCCGAACCCGCTCGATGTAGCTTTTGACTCCGCTGAATCGAGCGAAGTAGGCTTCGATGAACTCGTGCGCCTCGACGCGGCTCAAGCCTTGTTCCCGTGCCAGGCGCGTTTCCGACATTCCATACAGGATCCCGAAGTTCACTGCCTTGGCCCGCTGTCGTTCTTCGTCGGACACTCGCTCGATCGGAATCCCGAGGACGCGGGCCGCCGTAAGTCTATGGATGTCCTCGTTCGCCCGAAACGCGGCAACCAGCGCCTCATCTCCCGATAGATGCGCGAGGATTCTCAATTCGACTTGGGAGTAGTCGGAGGCCAAGAAGAGAAACCCGGCCTCGGGAACGAATGCCTCGCGGATCCTTCGCCCGAGCGCGGTTCGCGCGGGCACGTTTTGCAGATTCGGATCCGATGAGGAGAGTCGCCCCGTCGCTGCTCCGGTGGGGTGGAAACTCGTGTGGACGCGTCCGGTCTCAGGGTGGATCAGTCGCGGCAACGCGTCGGCATAGGTCCCCTTCAGCTTGGCGATCTCACGATATTCGAGCAGCTTGGAAGCAATCAGGTGCTCTTCGGACAACTCGTCCAGCGCACGTGCGTCCGTGGAAGCATCGCCTGACTTGGCGGTACGCCTTCGTGATTTCAATCCCAGTTTTCCGAACAATACCTCGCGCAATTGCTTGGGCGAGTCGACGTTGAATTCGACGCCAGCGAGTGCGCAGATCTCCGTGCGGATACGGCCGAGCGTGCGCTCGAACTCCGCCGACATGGAGCCCAGTCGACCCGCATCGACACGGATACCCCACGTCTCCATCTTGATCAGCAACGGCAGCAATGGTCCGTCGATCTTGCGATACACCTCAATCAATCCCGACTCGGTCAGCCGCCGCTCGAATAAGACGGCGAGGCGCAGCGTGGCGTCCGCATCCTCGGCCGCGTACTCGGTCACGCGCTCGATCTCGATTCGATCGATCGTCAACTGCTTGGATCCCCGGCCGACCAACTCCTCGAAGCGGATCATCCGATGCCCGAGACACTCCTCGACCAATCCGTCCAGCCCGTAGCCTGCACGGTCGGAGTCGAGCAGGAATGCAGCGACCATCGTATCGAGCGACCAGCCCGCGACCGGTAACCCGTGACGCCGCAACACGTGGGCGTCGTACTTTAGGTTCTGGCCGACCATGGACAGCGCGGGGTCGGAGAACAATGGAGCAAGGTGCTCTTGGACCGCTTCGATTCGCAGTTGCGTAGGTGCACCCAGATAGCCGTGCCCGACCGGAATATAGGAAGCCTCGCCGGAACGGCAAGCGATGGCGATTCCGACGAGTCGCGCGCGCAACGGATCAACCGAGTCGGTTTCCGTATCGACGGCGACGCGGCCCTCGCGGCGACACTCGGCCACGAGATCCGCCAGCCGGCTCGTT
Organism: Acidobacteriota bacterium; assembly: GCA_031401755.1. Lineage (GTDB taxonomy): Bacteria > Acidobacteriota > Polarisedimenticolia > Polarisedimenticolales > Polarisedimenticolaceae > JANNRU01. Next base: position 5,273 of record JANNRU010000634.1, read on the forward strand.
TCAAGAACTGTCTCGTAGCGTCCGAAAGGGACCGCGGCGATCGAATCACTGCGCGCGGGTGATTCGGTCACCGGCTCATCGACGACCGCCTGCGCGAACTCGTCGGTCAATCCGCGAAACCCCAGTTTGGAAAACAGGGCCGAAGCCCTGACGCGGTCGGACTGGCCGAGGCGCAGCGCCTCTGGGGCGCACGGAAGTGGAACATCCTGGTGTAGGGTCACGAGTTCGAGCGACAGACGGGCTTGATCGACGTGCTCGGCGATCGCCTGCCAGGCTCGGAATGAGCTGCCGCGGTCCAACGCCTTCATCTGGCGACGAATCGCCGGGGGGTCGCCGTGGTCGATCGTGGCGATCAAAGCCTCGAGGCGGGCCCGGAAGTCGAGGTTGACCTCGATCGCGGCCAGTGCGTCAAGCGCGGAGCGGAGCCGCTGCAGTCGTCCGACGCCATCGGCCGATTGCGCGAGCGCGAGGTCACGCGCCTGGAACAGGTCACGCATGAGCCCTGCGCGATGCAAAACCGACTCGAAGTCGCCGTAGGTCCGCACCGCTGCAATGGCCGTTTTCTCGCCGATGCCGGGAACCCCGGGAATATTGTCGACGGCATCCCCCATCAGGGCCAGCACGTCCCGAACTTGCTCGGGAGGCACGCCGAAGTGTGCGTCGACCCCGTCCCTGTCGAGATGCTGGTTCTTCGCAGGATGCAACAGCTCGATCCCCGGTCGGACCAGCTGCAACAAGTCCTTGTCTGACGCGACGATCACTACGTTGAGGTCCGCTGCCTGGGCCTTGACCGCGAACGTCGCGATCAGATCGTCGGCCTCGAAACCCGCAACCTCTATCGCGGGAACGGCGAGGGCCTCGCAGATCTGTTTGATCCAGGGAATCTGCACGACCAAATCAACGGGAATGGGTGGCCGATGTGACTTGTAGTCCGGATAGATCTCGTTCCTGAACACTGGCCCCGGCGGATCGAAGATCACTCCGATACGCTGCACTTGTTCGTCGCGCAGCAGCTTGCGCAACATCGTCGTGAATCCGTATGTCGCGTTCGTCGGTAGACCGTCCGCGTTGCTCAACCGACGAATCGCGTAATAAGCGCGATAGAGTTGCGACGTGCCGTCGACGAGGTAGAGCGTGCGCCCGGGTTGGCGGTCGCCGCCTGTGCTCACATCAAGCCCCCGCAACGACGTAGGCGATCCAACTTGCCTGATTCTCGAAGCGATTTTTCAAGCGGAAGATCCCATCAGCTTCGTCCGCCTCATCGTCCCATCCGTCGAGATAGACCTCGACGTCGGAGAATCCCGCTTCGTGCAGCAAGTCCCTCAGCTCCGGAAGTGTCCACAGCCGCCAGTCGTAGGAGAACGCCCGGCGAATTGGGCGGCGACCACGCATCTTGAAATGGATATGGCAAACCAAATGATGGTTGATCGCGTTGAAACCGGCCTGTTCCCAGGTGTAGGTGAATCGGGGCAAACGCGTGCCATCGAAAGCTACGGAGGCGAGGAGGTGACGGCTCTCGACCAACTCGCCGCAGGTCTCTCCGCCGCCGAGGATGTCGAGGATGAAGAGTCCATCGGAGTTCAGCCGCCGTCGCGTTTTCTTGAAGTAATCGAGCAGAACCGATCGCTCTTTGAAGGTCATATACGAGAAATTCAGCGCCGTCACCACGTCGACTCGCGGGCCGCGGATTTCCAGAACGTCGCCTTCGACCAGATCCAGTCGGCTGGCCGCCTCGCCGATTCGAGGGACGTAGTGACGCCGGCTCCATTCCAGCGTTTCACGGTCGAAATCGACGCCGAGTGCGCGGTTTTCCGGAGCGCGGCGGACCCATTCGCAGGCCAGGAGCGCGCTACCACAGAAGTCTTCGCGCATCGAACGAAATGACCGGGTATTCCGTTTTCGAAAGACCCGTTTCATGAAATCGATATCGGCATCCGCGCTCTGGACTGCCGCGCTGTAGAGCAGCAGTCGATCCGGCATCTCCTGACGCTGAGCTTTCGACGCCACCTGAGGCTCCTCTCTTACTCTCGGCCCGCGATTTCGAGATCGAAACTTGCCGCTTCCTGATCGTTACGAACGAGCAAACGGTTTCCGGCAAGCGCCGGATGATTCCACGTTTTGCCGTTGAGCGCTGCGATCCGGCCCAACTCTCGGTGTGCTGACGGAGTCGCTTCCACGAGGGCGACATCGCCGTGCTCCGCCATGACCACCAGCAATCCCCCGACGAGCAGGAGTTGTCCGTGCCCGTAGCGTCCACCCTTCCAGTGCCTTTCGCCGTCGGCAAGGTCGATGGCGACCAAGATCCCGTCATCCAGCCCGTAGAGAGTCCCCTCATGGTGAACGACGTTGGCGAACTTCGCCTTCAGGCCGAGCGTGCTCCAGATTTGAGTCGCCTCGATCCCTTCCGCGCCTTCCGTGAAAGCTAG
>JANNRU010000635.1:0-1811 GCA_031401755.1 Acidobacteriota bacterium
TCGCGCTCCGACAGGCCAGACTGGGGTGTCCACGACGCTCCCGGCGGTCCGGCCGGGAGCGAACGAATGGACCCTCTTGCCGCGCTCTTCCTGCAACGCATCGGGCTCAGGGTGGGAGGCCACGTTGAGCCCCCGCTTTCAACGCTCACAATGGTAACGACTTAGGGCCTGATCGTCAATCCGCGGGTTGTCAGCCATCGTTCGGGCATCACCAACTGGACAGTCCCATGGCCGTCACCTGTTGTATTCGCTACCAGATCGACCCCTTCCAGCGCGAGGCCTTCGCCGAATACGCGGACCGTTGGGCCCGCATTATCCCCCGCTGCGGAGGCGAATTGCTCGGCCACAGCGGACGGAGGCGCTGCCGTGATCTGCCGCATGCCTCACCGCCGATCCGACGTCGCCAGCATCCCTAGATGCCGCAGCCAGCCCACGACCTCGCCCGGCCATTCCGTCGTGATTGGATCCGACGTCTGGCGAAGTCCGAACGCGTGGCAGCCCTTCGCGTAGAAGCGCATGTCGACCGGGACCCCAGCTTCATGCAACGCCAAGCCGTACGCCGCGGAATGCCGGACGTCGTCGACCGGATCGTTCATCGCGTGGATCAATAGTGTTGGCGGCGCCTTCCGGCTGATCGTGACCCACGACGCGAGGTGGAACCCGGCCTCGCGGCTCCGGCTGTCCCAGAGGTGGCCTGGATACACCAGGATCGCGAAGTTCGGGATCGATGAGGCGCGGTCCGCCGCGTCAGTCCCCGCATAGCTACGCTGTTCCGCGTTGCTGACCGCTGCCGCGAGATGTCCACCCGCCGAGAAGCCGATGACCCCGATTTTTCGGGGATCAAGACCGTAGTCCGACGCACGAGCTCGGAGCAGTCCAATCGCTCGCTGCGCATCCTGCAGCGGCAGCTCTACCGGCGGCGGGTGACTGACGCCTCGCGCATCACGGGGCCAGACCTGCGGAACGCGGTATTTGAGCAGGACACAGGTCACACCCTGCGCCGTGATCCAGTCGCAGATCTCGGTGCCTTCCAGATCCATCGCCACTGCCGCGTATCCACCGCCCGGCAACACGACCATCGCGGCGCCGCTCTGGGCTATGGTCGGCTGATAGATCGTCATAGTGGGTCGCGCGACGTAGGTCGCCCAGTTCCATAGCCGCCCTGCGACCAAGGGCGACCCATTGCCCACATACTCGGGCAGGCCACCCGTCTCCGGTAGCTGGATGGCACGGCCGTCGGGCCAGAGCGGCAGTTGCCGGCCCGCAGGGCCGGGCTGCCAGACGCCCGGTCCTTCCACCTTCTGGACCGCGGTGCGCGCACAGTCAACGGCGGCCCTCTGTCCGCCAGCACGACCGCTCGCGACGACGAGGGACAGGGTGCACAGGAACGCGGTACCAACTGCTTTCATACTCGTGATCCAGCAGCAACGACCACCCCGCGATGGACGCGTGTGCGCGACAGGTCCGAATCTCCCTCCGGTCCGCGCGCGTGCTGATCGGGGATCGCCGCGGTCGCCTGCGCCGGCGCGTGCGTCTCCGTCGTCTGCGCGCCGAGGGCCGCCAGGCACAGGAAGTAGCCGAGAATCGCGCCGCCGCCGTACCCGACGACCGGCGTGGGGTAGGCGCCCACGGCGGCCGCGACAACTATCGCAGCCCAACAGGCACCACACGCTAGGGAACCTCTGATCAATCGCACCTAACGCTGCATTTCTCCTCGGTCCTGTGCGGTCGGCGGTCGGTGTTAGAGTGGGCAGTTCCTCGGGCGGTCGCCGAGTGGCCCGTCGGCGGATGCCACTCCCGGATCGGGAGGG
>JANNRU010000636.1:0-10860 GCA_031401755.1 Acidobacteriota bacterium
ATCAACGAGGCCTTCGCGGCACAGGTGCTCGCCTGCTTCCGGGCGTTCGCATCGAGGAAGTTCTGCGAGGATCATCTCGCCAGCGGCCCACTCGGCGAGATCGATGTGGATAAGGTCAATGTCAACGGCGGCGCTATCGCGCTCGGCCACCCGGTCGGAGCGACGGGCGGCCGTCTACTCTTGACCCTGCTGGCCGAGTTGGAGCGCGGGCCTCACGCGCTGGGGCTCGCCACGCTCTGTGTGGGCGGCGGCCAAGGGGGAGCCTTGGTGATCGAACGACTCGGATGATGGGCGACACCGTGGGAATGACGCATCGATTGGAGGACGGCATCCTCCGCATCGTCTTCGATCGTCCCGGAGACCGGGTCAATCTCCTCGATGAGCCGACGCTGCACAGCCTCGGGAATCTCCTCGACGTGCACAAGACTCGTGACGATGTCCGCGGCCTCCTGTTCACCAGTGCAAAGCCGGCGATGTTTCTCGCCGGGATGGATGTCGAGGCGATCGCCGAGGTGACGGATGGGTTCCGCGCGGCCGAGGCCGCGCGTTTCGGACAGTCGGTGTTCGCCCGGATCAACGAGTTCGGCCGGCCGTCGGTCGCGGCGATCGGCGGGACCTGTCTGGGAGGCGGCACCGAGCTGGTGCTGGCATGCGATTTTCGCGTTGCAGCCGACATGCCGGAGACGAGCATCGGCCTTCCCGAGGTTCAACTCGGCATCATTCCAGGATTCGGCGGCTCCCAGCGGTTGCCGCCACTCGTCGGCCTCCGTGCGGCATGCGAGATGATCGTCGGCGGCAAGCGGATGAATGCCCGCAGCGCGCAACGGATCGGCCTGGTCGATCTAGTCGTGCCGGAGGCCTATCTGGAGCGCGAGGCTCGCGCGTTGCTGGGCCGGGCGATCGATCGCGGCGTTGGGCCGCTGACCAGGGAATTGCGGCGAAAGCGATCGTTGCCCGCGACGGCGATCGAGCGGGTCGGTTTCGTTAGACGCTGGGCCGTGGGGCGGGCGCGGGCGGCGGCGGCGGCCAAGGCTGCTCCGGACGCCTATCCCGCGCCCTCCCGCGCCTTCGACGCGATCGAGGCGGCATTCACGCTGCCACTGATGCAAGGGCTCGATCTTGAAGCGCGGATAGTCGGCGAGTTGATTCCGACCCAGACCTCGAAGAATTTGATCTGGTTGTTCCAGACCCAGAGCGCGCTCAAAGGCGAGGAATCCCGGCCGCCTGCTGCGCCGCGCAAGGTCGAACGCATGGCCGTACTCGGCGCCGGGATCATGGGCGGCGGCATCGCGCAACTCGCGGCAGACAGGGGCATTCCAGTGCGCCTACGCGACCTCCGGACCGACGCGATTCTAACCGCGCTGCAAACCGCCGCGTCGATTTGGAAGCCGCGCTTGGACCGCGGGCGACTCAGCCGTCGTGAATTCGAACAGCGGATGCGTTGCATCGCCCCCACGCTCGACGATTCCGGCCTCAGCCACGCCGACGTGATCCTGGAGGCGGTGGTCGAAAAGCTCGAAATCAAACAGGAGGTCCTAGCCGCCGTCGAGCGTCGGACCGGAGATCGCGCGATCTTCGCCTCGAATACCTCGTCACTCCCGATCACCGACATCGCCGCCCGGGCGCTGCGTCCCGAACGCGTCGTCGGGATGCACTTTTTTAATCCCGTCCACCGTATGCCGCTCGTCGAGGTCATCGCCGGGCGCCACAGCTCTCCGGAAGCCGTGGCGACCGTGCATGCGCTTGCGGTCCGGCTCGGAAAGATACCGATCGTCGTGCGCGACGGCCCCGGTTTTCTCGTCAATCGCATTCTGACGTTCTACGTCAACGAGGCGTTACGTCTGCTGACGGAGGGCGTGCGCATCGAAGCGATCGACTCGGCGATGGTGGCATTCGGGATGCCGATCGGTCCTTTGGCGTTGCTGGACCAGGTCGGACTCGACACTTCGCGGCACGTCGGCGAAGTGCTGCGCCAGGCCCTCGGTCGTCGCGCTGCGGCGGATAGCACCGCGATCGACGCGCTGGTCGCCGAGGGCCGACTCGGGGAGAAGAGCGGACGCGGGTTCTACAAGTTCGACCGTGGGCGCCGTGGCGCGCCGGATTCCGATATTTACCGGAAAATAGGCGCTCCAACCGCCCGCGTGCTGCCGCCGGAGACGTTGCAAGAGCGCATGGTGTTGTCGATGATCAACGAAGCGGCGATCTGTTTGGAGGAGGGGATCGTCCGCCAACCGCGGGATATCGACATGGCCATGGTCATGGGTACCGGCTTTCCTCCGTTCCGTGGGGGACTATTGCGTCACGCAGATTCGGCCGGGATTGCGGTCGTCGTCGATCGGCTGGCTCGACTCGCCGACGCTCAAGGAGAGCGTTTCCGCCCTGCCGGCCTGCTGACCGAGATGGTGCGCGAGCAGAGGCGGTTTTATCCGTGAACTGCGTCTGCGGAATCGCGGTGCCCTCGAAGGCCGACGGACGGTGGCAGCCGGTGATCGGCCTCGAGGTTCATGCCCAGTTGGCGACGCGGACCAAGATTTTCTGTTCGTGCGCGACGGAATTCGGAACTGCGCCGAATTCCCGGACTTGCCCGACCTGCCTCGGCCATCCGGGTGCGTTGCCGGTGGTCAATGCGCGTGCGCTGGAGTTGGCGGCACGCGCGGCGTTGGCTCTCGGCTGCGAGCTTCGACCGCACAGCGTCTTTGCCAGGAAACACTACTTCTATCCCGACTTGCCGAAAGGCTATCAGATCACGCAGTACGAAGAGCCGATTGCTCTCGGAGGATCGGTGACGATCGAGCTCGACGAGGGGCGACGGGAGATCGGCCTGATTCGACTGCACCTCGAAGAGGACGCCGGTAAGTCGATCCACGAGGGAACGCCCGATTCCGATCAACACAGTCACGTTGATCTCAATCGCGCCGGAACGCCGCTCATCGAGATCGTCAGTCGCCCGGAGCTTCGTACTCCGGCGGAGGCCTACCTGTTCCTCGAGCGGCTGCGCAGCATGTTGCGGTACGTCGGCGTTTGCAACGCGAACATGGAGCGAGGCGAGTTGCGCTGCGACGCCAACATCTCGATCCGTCCCCGCGGCAGCGACGAGTTGGGTACGCGTACCGAGTTGAAGAACCTGAATTCTTTCAGAAACGTCGAGCGCGCGCTGACCTGGGAGATCGAACGCCAGGCCGCGGTTCTCGAATCGGGGGGACAGGTCGAGCAACAGACCGTGCTCTGGGACGCAGCGGCGGGAGTCACGCGTCCGATGCGCGACAAGGAGGAGTCTCGGGACTACCGGTATTTCCCGGATCCCGACCTGCCGCCGGTCGTGCTCGATCCGGCATGGATCGAGGCGCGACGGGCAGAACTGGTCGACCTCCCAGCGACGCGGAAGCGCAAGTTGATCGAACTGCACGGTCTCGATCCGCGCGAGGCTCACCTACTGACTCTCGAGCGCCAAGTCGTGGACTACTTCGAGGAAGTTGCGCGGCTCTGCGGAAACCCGCGCGCGGCGGCCAACTTCATTGTCAATGACATCGCGCGCTGCCAAAATGACGATGGGCTTGAGCCCTCGGAGATTCCACTGCCCGCGGGCCATCTGGCGGAGCTGATCGACCTCGTCGATTCGGGGAAGGCGAGCCCGACGGTCGCACGCCGAGAACTGTTGCCGAATGCCTGGCGGAGCGGCCGGTCGCCGAGCGAGTTGCTTGAGAGCTCGGGGCTCAGGCAGGTCAGCGACGACGTGACCCTACGGGCGCTGGTTCATGGGGTGATCGCCCAGTTCCCCGAGCAGGTTGCGCAGTATCGTGCGGGGAAGACGGGCTTGCTCGGTTTCCTCATCGGTCACGCGGTGAAAGCCTCCGGCGGGAAGGCAAACCCGGCGCGGTTGAACGAACTGTTGCGCGAGGAGATCGGGTGAGCAACGGTCAGTCCACGCCGCTGATCGTGCAACTCACCGGAGTTCACCGGAGATTCACCGGCGGCGGGGCCGCGCTCGTCGACCTCAACCTCGAGATCCGGCGCGGGGAGTTCGTCTTCATCACCGGGCCCTCCGGCGCGGGGAAGTCGACGCTACTGCGCCTGTTGCTGTTGCAGGATCAGCCATCCGAGGGGAAAATCGTCGTCGCCGGACGGGATCTGGCAAAGCTATCCGCGCGTCGCGTTCCGGCCCTTCGTCGAATCATGGGAGTCGTGTTCCAGGACTTCAAACTGATCCGGCGGAAGTCGGCTCTCGACAACGTCGGCTACGTGCTCAACGTCAGCGGCGTATCCCGGGCGGAGCAGCGTCGCCGCGCCTACAACGCCCTGAAGAACGTCGGCCTGCACCACCGATTGAATGCGTTCCCAGCGACCCTCTCCGGGGGCGAGCAACAGCGCGTGGCCATCGCCCGCGCGGTCGTTCACGAACCCGCACTGCTCCTGGCCGACGAGCCGACGGGCAACCTGGATCCAGACCTCGCAGTCGAGATCATGCGGTTGTTCCGCGAGATCAATGCCCGTGGAACAACGGTGGTCGTGGCCACCCACGATCGCGATCTCGTCCAACGCATGCAGCGGCGAACGATTGTCCTCGATCAGGGTCGGATCGCGGCCGACGGAGTGCTTCAATGAGCGGCGTCGGTCCGTACCTCCATCGACTACGCTACTTTGTCGACGACGCGTGGGACGAGTGGCGCCACAGCCCAGGCGCAAATCTTCTGGCGTTGACGGCGCTCGCGGCGTCGTTGTTTCTCGGGGGCTCGGTGTTACTGGTCGTCGCCAACATCGATCGCCAAGCCGACGAGATGCGCCGCGACGCAAGGGTGCAAGTCTTCTTGACCGACCCCGTCGACGTCGATCGTCGAACGGCACTGGCGCAGGAACTCGCCGCGTATCCAGCGATCGCCGGAGTCACTCACATCGACAAGGCCGAAGCCCTCCGGCGCTATCGAACGTGGGCCGGAGAGATGGGCGAGCTTGCGGCCGATCTCGAGATGAACCCGTTACCGGAATCGTTCGAGGTCGAGCTGGTCCCCGGCCCAGACACGCTCGTGGCCGCGCAGCGAGTTTCCGAGCGCTTTTCCGGTCAGGCCGGAGTCGCTGAAGTCCGATTCAATCGCGATTGGATGGCTCGGCTGGAGGCCTTGCTGCGAATGATTCACGTCGGCGCAGTGGTCGCCGGTGCCGTGGTGTTTGTCGTCGTAGCGCTAGTGATGGCCGCGGTGCTGCGACTCGCGGTGCACGCGCGGCGGGACGAGATTGAGATCATGGAACTCGTCGGTGCGACCCGTTCGTTCGTACGCGGCCCGTTCATGGTCGCGGGGGTGGTTCACGGGACGCTGGCGCTGGTGCTGGCGGCGGTCGGAATCGAGGCGTTCCGGCGCGCGATGCTGACCTGGGCCGAATCGATCGGAGGCGCCGGTTTGGTCGGCCTATTGGCCGGCCAGCCCTTGGGGGTGCGTCTGACCGCAGCGCTTGCCGCGGTCGGCATCGTCATCGCGTTGTGCGGCGCTTATCTCGCGGTCCGACGGCCGATCAGCGACTAGCTGTTTTCTTCCTCATCGCCGCGCGGTCCCCGGAGGTGGCGATCCGGATCCCACACCGGCCAATCTTGCTCGGCCGACTTTTCCGGCTCCCGCTCCGGTGCGACGGACAGGAACACGATACCGTCGCGAATCTCGATCTCGTGGCGACGCGCGCAAGCGCCCGATCGGCGTCCACTCTCGCCCGTGACTAGATCGAAGCTCCAGCCATGCCAGGCGCAGACGACCCGTCGGCCGTCCACGCGTCCGTCGGCGAGAGAGGCGCCCATGTGCGGGCAGGCATCGTCGAGCGCGAACAGCTCGCCATCAACGCGGAAAATCGCGATCCGTCGCCCTTCCGCACGGACGACACGGCGGCAACCTTCCGCGAACTCCTCGTTTCGCCCGATCGCGACTTGCGAGGTCACGCCTGGCCCCTTTCGTCAGAAGTCCACGGTGATATAGAAGTCGGTCCGAGTACCGCCGGAGGCCCCTGACTCCGGCACGCAGCCGCCGGTATCGCAACGGATCTGCGTGAAATCCAGCCGCTTGGACCAGACCCAATTGAGGTTCAACCCGCCGATGAACGGAAGCTGGATCCCCGCCCCGTACGAGCCGCGCCCGTCCTGCAGCCTACTCTCATCCGAATCCCAGAACTTGAACTCGACCGGTTCGCCGGTCGTGGGATCGAAGCGGATGTTGCCGATCGCGGGGTCGTACCACAGACTGTCGTCGAGCCAGGCGGCACCGACGTCGAGGAAAACGAACGCACGGATGTCACCCAGTGAAATCACCGGGAATCTCAAGTCGTCGAACAGAGGGAAGCGAAACTCGAGATTGGTCCAAGCGATGTTCGAGCCGAAGAAGTCCCGGAACTCGTAGCCGCGAAGCTGATTGACGCCGCCGAAGCCGTAGGTGCTCCACCGATCGCCGGTGTTGATGACCGCGGCCACCCGATGGGCAAGCAACGAGCGCCTCGTCGCCTGCTTGTAGCTGCGCAAGTCGATCCGATGCTCCTGGATGTCGCCCTCGAAATCTCCGCTCAAGTGCGCGCCGTAGGTCGTACTCAACCGGAAGCGCTTGCCTTGGAACGGACCGAAGCTCTGATAGCGGGCCGTGTCGTTGACAAGCGCCAGCCCCGCGGTCGCGTAACGATCTGAGGCGGATACGAACCTCAAGCCGTCAAGCGGGTCGAACTGGACCAAGTCTTGAGACTGCTCTGACAGGCCGACCGATCCTTCGACACGGCTATTGCGACTCACGGGGTAGACTGCGAAGGTTGTCCCGCCAGTCACGCGATAGGTCTGGTCCCTGTTGATCGAGCCGGAAGATGAGCGGGTCAGGAAATAGTCGCGATAGTCGTGAACCTCCGCACCCCAGTCCAGGCGCCGGCCCAGATTCAAGTAGGACACGTTGTAGTTCGCGTAGTCTGAGACACTCGACGCGATGATCCGGATCCGTTGATCGCCCAGCAGATCGGAGAACTCGACCGCCGCGTCCGACAGCAGCGTGCCGTCGTCGGTTACCCCGATCGCGACATACGGCGCCTCGACGTCCCAGCGCAGTTTGTAGGGCCCCTTGCTGGTTTCGTCCGCGCGCAGCGTCAGCGGCAGCTCGAACGGCTCGGCCTCCGTTTCCCCGGCTAGCTCCTCCGGTTCCACGCGCGCGACCGGTTGCTTCAGTTCCATCCGGTAGAGTCGAAACGTCCCGCCATGAAAAGCCGTGAAAGCCAGGTACGACGCGCCGTCGCGATCGGCGAGCTCTACCGGCGAGAAGCAACCGCCGACCACGTCGGTGTACTGCGCTACCGCGCCCGACGCCAGATCCATCATGTGGATGTTGTAGATCCCGTACTCGCCGCGGTCCGAGGAAAAATAGATCCGCTTGCCGTCGCGAGAGTACGCGGGTTGGACATCGTTTGCCGCACCAAAGGTCAACTGGGTCTTGCGCGACGCGTCGCTGAGGTCGACCGTGAAAAGTTTCCAGTGCTCACCGATTCGGCGATTGTAGACCAATGTCTTTCCGTCGGCGGAGTACCAGGGATTGGCGTCAAAATAGTCGTCTGCGGTCAAATTACGGATCTCGCGCGTCTGTAGGTCGACCTCGAAAATGTCGACGACACCTTTGCGATTGCCCTCGAACGCCACAAGCTGGCCATCCGGTGAAAATGCAGGGCTCGCACACTCGACGATGTCGTCGAACACGATTCGTCCAGTCAGCTTGCCGCGAACCGCGTCATAGAGCAGGAGAGGCCATTGGTTTTCCTGCCGCGCCAGGACGGCGACCGTGTCGCCGTTGGGCGACCATGAAAGATCGCGTTTCGCCGAGAATGCGCTGGTTTCAAGCGTCCGGTACTTGTTGGTCCAACCGCGTGTCAAATTGCGCGTGACCTCGCCATCCTCCGCCGCGAGGACGATTAGGTCGAGCTCGAGTCGCGGTGTCGACAGGGCCGCGATCAGCTCTCCCGACGGTGAGGCCGTCGGTGAAAACGTGTAGACGTTCGCCTTGCGAATTCCAATCTCTTTGCCGTAATCGTCCGGAGACTTCTTCTCCAGGAGCACCGGGAAGTACTTGCGGCGCAAGAAGCGGTTGAATTGGCGATTGAAGGTCTCGACATCGTATCCGAACGCTTCCTTGATCGCTTTTTCGACGTTGTTGCTGATCAAGTTCTTACGATACTCGAAGATGAAATTTCGGATGCCTTCCTTGCCATGTTCGGTCTCGATGTAGTCGAAGATCGCATGCCCGTAGCGGTAGGTCAGGAAACTCAAGACATCGAGGGCCTGGATCGGGGGCAGGATGTTGTTGACTACCGCATCGCGAATCGCCATTCGATCCAGATTGTCCTCGTCGTCGGCGAAGTACGAGGCCATTCCCTCCATCAGCCAAGTCGGCGGACTGGATCGGATCGCCCGTCCGAGGTAGCCCTCAAAGAAAAGGTCGTACTGGAAGATGTGGACTAGTTCGTGGGACACGAGTTCGTAGAGCCTGTCCGGGGGCAGGTCGATCGGCAGAACCATCCGGTACTGGGCCGGTTCGGCGAACGCTCCGACGCCGTCAGGCAGCTCGGAGAGCGTGATATTGGTCTGTTGAAACTCGCCTTGGGTCTTGTAGGCGATCAGCGGGACTCGAAAACGCAGCTCGTGGTCCAGATCCCGGCTCAGCTGGAGGTAGGCCGACTCGGCGTTCGAGATCAACTCGTCCAGGAACGGTTCCATCGACGCGTCGTAATGGATATCGAAATGCGGGGAGTGGTAGACGCGCCAGTCGAATTTTTCGTAGGTGATCTTGTTCTTTCCGAATTGAGCCATCGCCGGCAAAGCCAGGCTGACGACGACCGCCGCGGTCATTGCTCGGAAGATCGGTGTCAGCACTAGCGCCTCCCCGGAGCGGTCGACGTAGCTCCGCCCATCATCGCTTGAACAAGAAACGGAACTCTTCCCGGGTGCTTGGCCGCACGGCGGCCAGAAGTTCCCCCGCGATCGACTCGCCCAACTGGAAGAATGCCGTGATCGGATCGTTGTTCTGTCCGCGGAAGATCGAGGCTCGGGCGAGACGATCGCGGTCGAGGATCTCGCCACTCCGCCCGTCGACGAACAACAGGTCGAGCTGGAACTCGAAGCGCTCTTGCTCGACGAACTCAGAGCGGCGAACTTTCTGGCCCGTAGCCGCGCTCGTGTAGTCGACGGACTCGAAGCCTGACGCGTCACGGCGATCGTAGCGCAGCGCGCCGGAAATCAGCAGATCGGAGTCATACCTGGCGCCGAGGTGTTTCCAGAACTCTCGATTCGCGGCCAGCTCGTCCAGGGATTGCTCCGGAATCGCCGGCGCCGGAGTGATGTCGAGAATCTCCATGGCTGTCCCTTTGCGTAACTCGGCCCGCACGAACCGGACGAGCTCGCGATTCGCATCCAATAGCTCGCCGTCGTCAACCAGGAAGCTGGTGACCAGCACCGCCCTGACGCTTGCCAGATTGATTCGCGGTGGTACGGGTAGTCGGACGGGAAGCCGCAACGCGCGACCTCCGCTGCGCTTGTCGCTCGCCGCAGGCGGAAGGGGCGCGGGTGGGTCGTCGCCCTTCTCGTCACCCACGCCCTGGGTTCGTCTCAGGTAGCGTTCGAACTGGCGTGTGTTGTCCTGGATCTTTTCGTCCGCGTCCGGGAGGCGCAGGGCCCTGTCGTAATAGTCGCGGGCCGCGTCAAAGTCGCCCAAGGCTTCCGCGGCGACGGCCAAATTATTGAGGATCCGGGGATTCTCCGGCGCTTCGACCGAGGCTTTGTCCCAGCGAAATCGGGCTTCGCGCCAGTTCCCATCCTCCGCCATCTCCGCGGCAAACTTGAGGGATTCGGCGTGGCCGTGATCGCCGGCCGCGGCTGGACTGGAGACCGCCGCGATCACCGCTTGGCCGACGATCAACGCAATGCATCGCCGCGCGGCCCGGCACTGAGAGGTCACCGTCATCCGGGTCCTCGGTCGTGGTCCGCGCGCCACCGCGGCGCGCCAAACATCCTACACTATACCGATGAACGTCCGGCGCATCGAAGCGATCCAGGGGCCGCTGTCAGCCACGCTCGAAGCCCCGCCGTCCAAGAGCGTGACTCACCGCGCGCTGATCGCTGCCGCGCTTGCGCGGGGTGAGAGCCTGTTGGTTCGGCCGTTGGTGGCTGACGACACTCTCGTCACCTTGGCTGGACTCCAAGCGATCGGAATCGCGATCCGGCGCACGGACCACGAGTGGGTCGTGCGGGGTTGTGGCGGCATGCCCGCGGGTGGCGGCGTCGTCGAACTCAAGGACTCCGGGAGCTCGTTGAGGTTCCTGGCCGCGGTTGCCGCTCTCGGCGGCAGGCCGACCCGTTTCGAAGGCTCTGCACGGCTGGCCGAGCGGCCGATGGAAGAACTAGCACGGGCGCTCGGCGAACTCGGGGTGCCGATCGTCCGTGGGCCGAACGGGAGTCTGCCGCTCGTCGTCGGAGGACGACGCGTCGCGGGCGGCTCGATTCGTCTGCCGGGGCGGCGTAGCAGTCAATTCGCGAGTGCCTTGTTGATGATTGGCTCGCGACTTCCGAGTGGTATCGACGTCACGCTCGAAGCTCCCGCGGTGTCGACGCCGTACGTCGAGTTGACGGCGCGCATTCTCGAATCGTTCGGTGTCTCGGTCGAGCGCGTCGGCCCGCTCCGGTGGCGCGTCAATAATCTCGGGTGTCTCCAGAGTAACGGCAAGCGAGCAAACAAGCCCTCGCCTTCGTGCCAATGACATCATGTTGGCAACCGATGCCGCTCAACAGAGTATCGTCCAAATCAGACGTGGCTTGGGTTACGCTCAGTTTGGCGGATTCCCATTTGTGATGCGCTCGACGTTTCATATTGA
>JANNRU010000637.1:0-24620 GCA_031401755.1 Acidobacteriota bacterium
GCAGTTCAGCCACTATTTCACCGACATCCGCGACGCATTGGAACGCCCCGACGAGGAAGAGGCGCGCCGCCTGCTGGCCGAATGGCGTCACCTCGACGCCAGCGAACTGCCGCGCACCGAACTCGGCGATGGTGACTTTTGGCGGTGCCTACGCCGTTCTGCCCTACGTCTCCCAGCAGGCGGTCGAGCAGCACGGCTGGCTGACGGCGGGGGAGATGCTCGACGGCCTCGGACTCGCGGAAACGACGCCGGGTCCGCTGATCATGGTGCTGCAGTTCGTCGGTTTCCTCGGCGGCTATCGGTTCCACTCGCCGTTCGCCCCGCTGGTCACGGCGACGGTCGGCGCCTTCGTCACCACCTGGACGACCTTCGTGCCGTGCTTTCTTTGGATTTTCCTCGGGGCGCCCCACATCGAACAATTGCGGGGCAATGTGCGGCTCGCCGCTGCACTGTCGGCGATCACCGCCGCGGTTGTCGGCGTCATGCTCAACTTGGCTGTGTGGTTCGGCGTGCAAGTCCTGGTCCCACCCGGCTTGCCCGTGAACGGGTTCGGTATCCTCGTTTGCATCGTCGCCTTTGGCGGCATGACACGATGGAAATGGGAGATTATCCCGGTCGTTCTCGGGGCGGTTATCGCAGGGTTGGTGTACAGGTTCGTCGTCTGAATCACCGACTGGCGGAGAAGAGCCTTCATTGTGGTAGGGGACTCACGATCGCGAAGTCGCGGCGGGGAGAGTTCAGTCGAGCCGGAGTGCACGCCAGGTATTGCAGCCCTCCGGGCTAGGTTGTGTTCGATCAAGGTTCTGCCAACTGATTACGGATCTCGGTCAGCATACGATCCCGGTGTTCACCCGAGCGGTAGGCTCACGTTCGCCTCGTACGCGCGCCGCATCCAGGCCGCCGGTGTCAGCGCCATCAGCTGGTCGCGCACCGCGCATTCGCAGGCACGTTCGCGTTGTCCGATCCAGCCAAGCCGCCTCGAACGGACCGTAATCCGACTCGTGCGCGGACGGCGCCGCGCTTCGTAACGCGCGAGCGCGGCGTGCGCGTCGCCTTGCGCGCTCAGACACTCCGCGAGAACCGCCGCGTCTTCGATCCCCTGGCACGCGCCCTGGCCGAGGTTCGGTGTCATCGGATGCGCGGCGTCGCCGGCGAGCGTGACTGTTCCGCGCGTCCAGACCGCGAGCGGCGGACGGTCGCAGAGATCGTCGCGCCTTACGCTCGCGGGTTCGGTGCACGCGAGTACCTCGGCGATCGGCGCACACCAACCGCGAACGCGCTCCCGGACCCGCGCCGGCGCGTCGTCGTCGCGCCCGCCCGCCGGAGCGTTCGCAGTAAGAAACCAGTACACGCGCTCGCCGTCCAGTCGCACGATGCCGAAACGTGCGCCGCGTCCCCACACCTCCCAGGCCGTGTGTGCTGGAAAACTCGCGAACGGCAGCGTGGCGAGCCCGCGCCAACACGTGTAGCCCGCGTAGCGCGGTGCCGCGTCGCCGCAGAGTTGCGCGCGTACGCGCGAGCGCAGCCCGTCCGCGCCAATGAGCACGTCTGCGCGCTCTGCGCTCCCGTCGGCGAAGAACACGCGCACTCCGCGGTCGCTCACTTCGAAGCGCACGAACTCGCGTCCCAGCGCGAGCGCCCCCGGTGGGAGCGCGCTCACGAGGACCGTGGCGAGCTGCGCGCGATGGAGTGCGACCGCCGGCGAGCCGGTGCGGCGAGCGATCTCGGCGAGTGGCGTCGTCACGAGCGTCCGGCCGGCCGCGGAGCGCAATTCGCCGCGTTCGAGAACGCAGCCCGCGTCGCACACGTGCGCCTCGAGCCCCCAATTGCGGAGCACACCCAGGGCGTTGTTCCAGAGCGTGATCCCGCCGCCGGTGTCGCCGAGCTCGTGCGCCCGCTCGAACACGCGCACCTCGATCCCCGCACGCGCGAGCGCGACACCGGCAGCGAGTCCCGCGATTCCGCCACCGACCACGATTACGAATCGCGCACTCCGCATGGGCACAGTATGGTGTCCAGTGCGCCCTGTCGTCCAACTCGGCGGATATTCCAAATAGTGCGACCCGGCACGGCTGGCCGAAGAGGAATGGAGGATGCGCGGGTCCATTCGCACATTCGAACGCGCCAAGATCGATCAGGGAATCAATACAAACTCGCCGACAATCCCGAATAGAGCCAAAATCGCGGATCAGCGAATCTGGCCCCCCCCCTTGTCTGTTCGTTGGCTTCCTGAGACACTCGGCTCCTCAGTTCATTCAATTCGGGGGGGGGAATCCAGCATGCGATCTCGATGGCTATTTCAGGTGGTGATCACGCTGATGGTCGGCGCCGCGATCAACGCTCGGGCGGGACGCCCCGGGAACGATTTCTGCGCCGACGCCCAGCCGGTGACGCTCGGCACGGTGGCGGCCGGCACGACGGTTGGCTCTACTCCCGACGCCGCGCCGTTTTGCGGAACGTCGAACAGCTCGGCGGGCGTGTGGTTCTCGGTTGTCGGTAACGGCAACACGCTGACCGCGTCGACCTGCGGGATCGTGGGAACGCCTCCGGGTACCGCGGACTACGACTCCAAACTCAGTGTCTTCTGCGAAAGTTGCGCGACCCCGACCTGCGTTGGCGGCAACGACGACGCGACAGGTTGCGGCCTTAAATCGGCGGTGAGCTGGTGCTCCGAAGACGGCGCGACCTACAGAATTCTCGTTCACGGCTTCGGCGTCGAGACGGGCACGTTCAGCCTGGGCGTGTCGTCGGACTCGACGGCCTGCACGGGCGCGGTCTCGTGCTCGCCCGCGTCAAGAGGAGCGTGCTGCGACTACGGCGAGCTTCTGGAGTCCACCGTCTACTGCTCCGAAACCAACGAAGCCGCGTGCGCCGACGCCGGCGACGTGTTCCACGGCCTGGGCACGGCCTGCAATGGCTCGCCCGACACGACGTTTAACGCGAATTCGATTTGCGCCGACGACGACTTCTTTTCGACCACCACGAGCCATTACGCGGTCTCGACACTCGTCGAACAGCAAGTCGCCTATTCCGTGTCGCTCGCAGGCCCGCCGATCCAGCAGTTCGCGAGGTTCCTGACGCCCTATCAGGGTCTCGATGCGCTCGACGTGCTGTCGGACTGGACCCTGATCTTCTCTCCGTACCTGACGCCGGCGAGCAACCCGTCCGGGTGGAGGCATGAGAACGCGTACCACTATCACCCACTGACCCAGCAAAGCCACCTCGTGCTCGATGGGCGCGCGCTCGGCTTGCGGTCGCTCGACGCTATCGACAGGTTGGCCGACGGGAGCTTCGCTTTCTCCACGGCCTCGGATCAGCCGTTAGGTTCGCTGTTCTTGCGCGACGAAAACGTCTATCGCTTCATTCCGCCCTCGACCGTGGAACTGTTCTTCGACGGGCAAGCGATCGGTCTCCTGTCGCTCGACGCCCTCGATGTCCTACTCGACGGAAGCGTCGTGTTCTCGACCGCCTCCGGGCAGTTCCTGAGAACGAGCACCGGCGTTGTCTTCCTCCAAGATCGGAACGCGTACCTCTGGGAACCGTCGGGCACCGTCAGCCTGGCATTCAATGGGCTGTCGATCGGCATCGTGAATCTCGACGCCCTGTCGCTGGCGCGAGGAATCGAGCCCGAAACGATGCCCTGCAACTAGTCGACAGGGCTCGTGACCGCACGAAGCTGCGTTGTCTGCTCGAACGCGGGGCCGGGAAAATCCCGGTCCTGCGTAGATTCTCGCCGCGCTGGCCGGCTGTATCAACCTTGCCAAGGCTCTCGTGTGTTCACGATACCCGTCGACGGAATTCTGAACTGGCCGCTCTAGATCCTCGGAACAAGCGTCGGGCGAATAAATGGCCCAGACGCCCACGTTCGAAGGTCGTTCGTAACAAACTCTCCATTCCCGGCTGCTGCGGTCGATCCGACCGCAGGGTGCGCCGCGAGTCTCGTCGAGTTCTCAGGTTCGGGCTATCCTCTGGTCGGCCCAGACATAATCTGAAGGAGTCCAGCATGCTCGGTGGTGGGTGGCACGTCTGCCGGCGATTCGGGATCAGCGGGGTGATCGCGTTAGCCCTCGCGGCGGCGCCAGGTCGGTCCGAGCCGGCGCACTACATCGTCGCCGAGGTGGATGACTCGGGCGCGCTCGTTCCGGTCTTCGCGCGACGGGTCGAGTTGCCCGCTTCGCCTCGATCGTTGACCATCGACGAGATGCAATTTCGCACCGAGACTGCGCAGTTGGCGCTGCGGCCCCTTGAGTTGATCGACTCGCGCGGCACCGTTCAGCATCGCGGCTTGATCGAGATCCCGGAGTGGATCCGCGGTGAGTTCCACGGGGAATCGGCGCCCGGAGGCGGATGGTCGATCGACGCCCACGCGTTTCGCGCGGAACGGCCGAGCGTCGTCCTCCGCGTGCCCGCGATTCCGGGATCTCTGCTGCACGTCGGCGGCTCGGCCCCCGCGATCTGGGATCTCGACGAGTTGCAGTCGCGCGCGGCCTCATTGCGCCTCGGCGCCATGGAAGTGCCCTCTGGACAGGCGCTCGCCGGATCAGTCCCCGACAATCGCGCGGACCTGCTAATCGTCGGGGACGGGTACACGGCCGCGCAATCCGCGCAGTTCCAGGCCGCCGCCGCAAACATGGAGAATTCGTTCTTCTCGATCACCCCGTACGCGCAGTACGCGAACTTCGTGCGCGTCACGCGGCTGTTCGTCGCATCGAATCAGAGTGGCGCCGATCACCCACCCTACAGCGCGTCGTGCGCCGGCGACAATCCCGCGTGTTGCGCGGACACGCTGATGCTCTCGGATCCGCTGCGGGGGCAATATCGCGACACAGCGTTCGGCGCGCGCTACTGCGCGTACAACATCCATCGACTCTTGGTCGTGAATTCGTCGGCCGTTTACGCGGCCGCTGCGGCCGTTCCGACCTGGGACCGGATCCTCGTTCTGGTCAACGACGGCACTTACGGCGGTTCTGGAGGGTTCCTGTCCGTCTCCTCGGTCCATCCGTCCGCGGTCGACGTCGCTCGACACGAGTTCGGTCACTCGTTCACGAGACTCGCCGATGAGTACGAGAGCGCGTATCCGGGTTATCCGGCCTGCAGCGATGTAACGGGACCCGCCTGCGAGGCCAATGTCACCGACCAAACCAGCCCGGCGTTGATCAAGTGGGAACCCTGGATCGCCGGGTCCACGCCGGTCCCGACCCCGGAGACGCCGACCTACGCGGGTGCCGTGGGATTGTTCGAGGGCGCGCGTTATCAGACGGCCGGGGTCTATCGGCCACGGAACACGACCTGTCTGATGCGCTCGCTGGGCCAGCCGTTTTGCCAGGTCTGCTCCCAGGAATACGTGCGCCTTTTGTACGCCGGCGGATGGGGCACACCCGCGAACGGCATCGACCCGATCGAGCCCGGAAGCGAAAGCCCCGCACCCGGCCCCGTCGAAAGCTCGGGTTCCGTCAGCTTTTCCGTCGATCTCCTGCAGCCGGCCGGCGGGCCGGCGCTGACCGTGCGCTGGTACGTCGACGGCGTGCAGCAGCCCTCGGGCTCGGGTTCGCCGAGCTTCGAGTTCATCCCTGCGGGGACCGGGACTTTCTTGGTGGAGCTGCGCGTGATCGATCCCACCGGGCTCGTTCACCCGGAGCTGGACGGCGGCCTGCTCGAGAGCGCGCGGACGTGGACCGTCCATGTCGCCGGTCTCGCCGGCCGTGTCGACTCGACGCTACGCATCGACAAGTCGATCACGCCGGGCAAGATCGTGCTGACCTGGGAGCGCGGTTGCTCGCCCGATGCCGACGACTACGCGATTCTCGAGGGCACGATCGGCGACTACTACTCGCACGCCGCCAAGGACTGCCACGACGACGGTGCCGCGCTCACCGAGGAGATCACGCCGGCCGTGACGGGTAGTTATTACCTCGTGGTGCCATTGAGCGACACTCGCGAGGGATCGTACGGGACCGACTCGAGTGGAGTCGAACGCCCGATCGTCGGGCCGACGTGTCAGCCCCAGCAAATCGTCGCCTGCCCCGAGTGATCCGGGCTGCCAGATGTTCGAGCGGCCAAACCAGATTTCCAGGGGGTTCGCCGGGCTGATCGTCGGGATGCTGGGCCTCGAAGTCGCAGCGTTCGCGGCGGTCCGGCCGTTTGCAGCGGATCGCCCGGCATCGTCGCTGATCGCCTACGACTCCGTGCAGCGCCGCTACGCGCTACAAGCCACAGGAGCATGGAACGTCACGTACACCGTGGACCTCGACGATTTCGATCTCGGACTCGGAATGCTGCGCATCGAGGCCGCGGTCAACGGCGGGACACCGACACCGATCCTGACACGGGCCGGGACCCGCTGGCGCGACGCCGCGGGCGTGGTGTTCGACCCGACCGACTACGCACCGTTCGCGTCGGCGGCGTTGACCAGCCACGGTATCGAGGACAGTGCGGTCGTCCTGAGGTTTCGAGAACATCCGGGGGTGCGTCTCCTCGATAAGACCTATCGGCTATCGCTTTCCGGTTTGTCACTCGTCGTCGAGTTCGGATCGGAAGAGACGGCGGGAACCGACGGCTACGCCGGCGTGTCCCTCGGCTCCACGGGGAATGCCCCTGGGGCGAAGGTCGTGACCCTTCCCTTCCTCAACGAAGGCATCGTCTTGTTCGCCGACGGCAGCGTTCTGACCGCGTATCTCGATCCGACGGTGTCGAGCAGCGCGTCGATGCGGAGCCTTGCGGGCCCCGGCTCCGCGGGGAGTCTCTTTGCGCACTCGCGTTCCACGGCCGATCCCGACACGGCGGGGATCAGCGTTCCACTGGACGAGACGGCCTATGTCACGCTGGCAGAGGCGCTCACCGAGGTCTACCCGCGCGCGATCGGAAGCCCCTCCCCGTACCGGTCCGCGATCTCACCGTTGCTCGTCCTCGACGTCTGGACGATGCACTTCGATTTCGGCGTACCGGAAGGTGTGACTTTGGGCTGGGCCAGCCCAGAAGTCGGAGCGACGAGCCTCGCCCTACGCTACCGCGACGCAAACCCGAATTGCGGGGACGGCGTCCGGATCACCGTTCTTCACGGCGACAGCGAGTTGACCCGCATCGACGTCGCCAACGGGGCGACGACCGAACAGGTTTGGACGTCCGAGGTGATCCTCGCGCTCGACGACGTCATTCGCGTCCAGCTCGATCGCAACGGCAGCAACAACTGTGACAGCACGCGGTTGCGGCTGACCGTGGACACGCCCGGCGACCTGTTCGACTCCGAGGTCGAGTTTTCCGGAATCCAGGGTCATCGGGGTTGGCAGTATCTGGAGCTGGTGGGGTCGAACGAGATGCCGATGACCTACGACACGGGCGCCCAGATCTGGGAGGGAGTGGGGTCGTACTCTCAACTCTGGCGTGGCTACGGTCACCCGGGACAGGGGCCCACGGCCTATCTCGGGGCCGAGCAGATGGTTCGGCGTTACCGCGAGTACGGATTGACGCAGCTCGCCGTCCTGTTCCACGACTGGCAACGCTGGGGCTATGACGCCGGCCTCCCGGATCATCACCCGGCCAATCCGGACCGCGGGTCGAGCGCCGAACTTGCGGCGTTCACAGCAGCAGCGCGTACGTCGGGCATGCTCGTCGGACTGCACGAGAACTACACGGACATGTATCCCGACAACCCGCCCGACCACCCCAGCCCTCTCGCCGATCCGACGGCAATCGCGCTCACGGCGGGCGGCAGCGAGATCGTCGCTTGGTACAACCCTCAGACCGGCCAACAATCGAAACGAATCGCCTCGGGTCGGATGAACGATTTCGCCGCGGCCGAGGGACCGTCGATCGCGCGGGACTATGCCCCGAGCGCTTCGTTCCTCGACGTCACGCCGGGGTGGACGCCGGCGTGGACGATCGATCACGATGCAGCGGACGGCGCCGTGCCCACGCTCGCGCGGGCTTTCACCGACGCGCTGAACCTGTTCGCAACGATCAAGGCGACCTACAACGGACCGCTGTTCGGTGAAGGGGGCGAGGGGCCGGATCGCTTCGACACCTGGTTCGCCGGGCCGATCGACGGCGTGGAGCGCCAGGTCGAGGGCCGAAGTCGTAGCGCGGTCGCACCGGACTTCGAGCTACTCGCGGTCAAACCGCGCATGCTCAATCACGGGATGGGGTACTACAGCCGTTACTTCGCCGACTTCGGCCAGCTGACGTCCGACCTCGCCGACGTCGACCTCGACCAGTACCGCGCGACCGAAATCGCGTTCGGCCACGCGGGTTTCCTGGGAGATCATCTCTCCGCGGTGCCGAACTGGCTGCGCGTGCACGGCCCCGAGTACTGGTTGATGCAGGCGCTCCAGACCCGCTACGCCGAAGCGCCGATCGATCACGTGACTTATGACGCCGGGGGCGTTTCGCTCGATCTGGAGAGCGCGCTGCGTGCCGGCGTCGCGCTCGATCGGGCGCGAATCACCAACAGTTTCACCGGTGGCTTGACCGTTCATGTCAACCGCGATGCGGCGGAGCCGGGCGCGGGTGTGCTCGGTGACTTTTCCTCGCAGCAAGGCGGTCGTGGCTGGCAGTACCTGGAGGATCGGGGCGGCGGGACGCTCTATCCGGCGACGTGGGACCCGGTGGGGCGACGCTGGGTCGGGTCGCGCCCGTTCCTGCTCTTGACCGAAAGCGGCGGGCATCCGGACCAGTACGCTGCGGTCCGGACGTGGACGTCCCCGGTAACGGCGCTCGTCCGGATTCAGGGAAAATTGGAGGACATCCACCTGACCTGCGGGGACGGGGTGATTGGCAGGATCCTGTCCGGCGCGGTCCAACTCTGGAGCTGCACGCTGACCGGGACCGATCCGGCCCCGTGTGGTGCGTTCGACCTGACCACATTCGTCGGGCCGGGAACGGTGCTGAGCTTTCGCATCGAGCCGAAAGCGAACAGCAACTGCGACTCGACCGCGTTCCCGGCGACCCTCTCTTGGCTCGACGGCGCGAGCCACGATTGGACCGTGACCACCCCGGACGGCCCGCGCGTGCTGCCGCCATCGGGGTTCTTTGCCTACGGTCCGGGCGAATTCCGAGCCTACACCGCGACGATCGAGGGTGACCTCGCCGATTACGTCCGGGCGCCCGAGTACGGGTTCGCGCGCGCGAGAAGCGGTGTCGTACAGCAGATCGAGGAGTTCGAAACCGACGGTGCGATCGCCGTGCGTCCAGGAACTCATGGTGACGACCTCCACGGACTCGACCTCTCGACCGCGCGGCGCGACGGGGCGCCGTTGCTCGACTGCGCTCCGCGCGCGGATGTCAACCTGCGGTTTCTCGACGAACGCCGTGCCCTCTTGACGGTGAGGGACGCGGCGGCCGGTGCCGCGGCCGCGAGCGTGACCTGGGGAGGAATTCCGCAGTCCTGGCACCAGGTGTTGCTCGCCCATCCGGGCGACCTGGAGATCCGGCCCGCCGACGAGCAGGGGAATCCGACCGGGCCGCCGGGGCCGAGCGGCGGCACCGCCGCCGCGCCGTTCTTCGCCGATCTCGCGATCGGCCGCTCCTACCTCGTGCGGCTCGGCTCGGAATGTCTCGCTGCCGTCGGGTGCGGGTCGAACGAGAGTTGCTGTGCGGGGCGCTGTGTCGCCGAGCCGTCTTGGACCGCGTTCGACCGCGATGGCGCCGATGTCGTTGGGAGCTGGAACGGTGCCTGTCCCTTCGGTTACACCGTGCTGAGGAGCACCACGCCAGCCGACTTCGGCGCCGCACAGTCGACCCCGGTCGAGGGCACGGAGCATCGCGATGTCGGTGCCGCCGCTACCGCGGAGTCTTACTACTATCGCGTTCGCTGAGGCAGTCCCTGCGCCGCACCGAACCGCAAACCGCTCGCCGTTCGTTCCACCCGATGGGCGCGGTCGTCCAGCACGCCTGCGATCCGAGAGTAGCCCCAAGGCGGATTCTCGCAGGCCATGCGGAGGACGAGTCGCTCGATCTCCTTCATCGCTACCGGACGGCCTGGTCCGCCGTGCTCCGCCTCGAGCAGATCGAGGACAAGCGCACGCTGCGTCACGCCGCGAGAGCGTGTAGATTGCGATTCCCGTTCAACCACAGGCTGCGCCACACCGGATTCCACAATAATCGAGACGGCTCCGCGACGTGGCTGAGCGCGAGCGTCCGGTTGACGGCAACAGGAGGCGACATGGACCCCCTCGAGGTCATTCCTGGTGTTGGAAAGAGCATTGCGCAGGATTTGAGAGAGCTGGGCATCCTGCGGGTCAGCGATCTGGTGCACCGCGACCCGGAAGCGATGTATGACTCACTCTGCAATCTCCGGGAGACCAAGCAGGATCGTTGCGTGCTGTATGTCTTCCGCTGTGCGGTTTACTACGCCGAACGGTCGCGGCACGATCCGGAATTGCTCAAATGGTGGAACTGGACGGATGATCGGCAACCAAGAACCCACAAATAGTTAGCGCTGCCGGCGCGGATCTCGAATCGGCGCGCGGAAATTCGTCGGGCTTCCAGTGGAGGCTGACTTGGCAGTCGCGCACCGGGCTGTGGCCGCAGCGCGTGCCACCCTCAGTGCACGCACAGGTCGCACCGCCGCACACGGTGCACTCCATATCCACGCGGACCAGTGAGCCGATCCGAGCCACCGAACGACCGGGCCGCCACGTAGACAGCGGCGATCTCGGATCACGCCTGCGACGAAGGGGCTTGTTTCGCTTTTTCTTGCAGTGCCTTTTGCATCTCTTTCACGCGGACCCGCCTACGGATCTTCGCCTTACGCTCACGGCCGAATCGTGCTTTGTCGCCACTTCTTGCCGACATGATGTTCTGCCTCCTCGGTGGACATATCGCTGAGCCGACGAATTGGCGGGCGGCGACCGTCTCGCGGTGCAGCGTAACACCGATCAGCCGCAGCCGTTTGGTCCACCTGCCCGATCGGGCCCCAGACGCGGCGGGAGGCTGCCGGGCTCGCCGTGCAGCACAGCGGTTCGACACGAGTCAGGGACAAGCGCTGATCTCCTGCGGCAAGCAGGCGGTCGCCGCCTGCGGTCGCTCGATTCCGGGGGATCGCAGACCGTAGGAACCCTCGCGAACTCCGTTCGTCGGCACCACGAGATCGTACGCGCTCTCCGGCCTCGGCTTGATCGAGATCGAGGTCGCGCCACCGGTTGAACACGAGAGCCCAACGTGGCTCTCGTACGCGCCGAGCTCGCCCTCGTAGACCGCATAGTCCGCGTCACCGGGTAGACACGACGGGGCCGGATGAAGGCGGGTTGCCCCTCCTGCGAGCCCCCGGCTGGAAAACAATTGTCGGCTTTCGCGGTCAGCGAGGGCTCGGCCTCCGAGGCAGCGACGGATGGCGGCGCCTGCGGTCGGTGCGGCGACCCCGAGGCCCCGGCTTCCCCTCGTTCGACAACTGATCCTGGGCCTCGCCGTTCCGGAAACCCTGTATGATTTCGGCCGGGCCGCCGTTCGACGGAGCGCCCGCCGGCGTTTCGGGGAGTGACGGACAACCGACGAGGAGCACGAGGATGAAAACGAAATTGGAACCTTGGATCGTCGCAGCGATGCTCGGTACGACGATCTGGGCCGGCACGCTAGCCGAAGCCGCCATCCTCAAGATAGCCGACCGCAAGTTCCCGGCCCAGCAGTTCTGTCCGCTCGATTTTGGCGGTTGGGACAACGGCTCGGGAGGCCAGGCCAACCTGTCGTTCGTCGCGCCGTCCTCGAGCGTTCGCATCACGTTCCGCACGCCGAACTTCTTCGGCGGCAACCACATCGACACGCACATCGACAACCTGTCCGTCGTGTTGAAGGATGCGTTCGAAGCCAACCTGCACGCTCCGTTTCCGCCGCCTCCCGACGGCTACTACTACTGCAACTTCCCGCCCAATACCGACCCGGCGGTCACGTCGACGCACGCGCCGAGCTTTATGTTCACGAACTTCTCCGCATGGCCCGGAGCGGGAGGACCGCTGCTCCAGCTCTTCGACTCGGCCAGCGAGGTCGATTGCTGGCACGGCGATGTCTACTTCGACGCCACGCTCGGCGCGCCGAGGCAACCGGCCACCGAGAGCGACACGAGCGGCGGCTCGCTCGGCATCGGCACCCCCGATCAACAGGGGACCGTGTCCGCGAGCCGCATCGTCAGCGGCCTCGTTCCCGGCGAGGAGTACCTCGTGTTCGCCTGGTGGTACGAGGAGGTGCTGGATGACAACCTCGTCGCGACGCCGCTGACCATCGAGATCGACAGCGGTTCGTGCGTCGACGACGACGGCGACGGCTACGTCGATTGCTCGGGGTGCACGCCGTGCGTGCTTGGGCCGGGTCAGACCTGCGGCGAGTGCAACGACGGCGACGCCACGATCCACCCCGGCGCGGCCGATGCACAGTGCGACTTCATCGACCAGAACTGCAGCGGCCAGGCCGACGAGGGCTTCCCGAGCGCCTGTCAATGCGCCAGGCGCGCAGCGGGCGTCGTCGGCTGGTGGCCTGGCGACGGCGACGCGCTCGACATCGTCGGCGGAAACCATGGCACCCCCACCGGACCGGGCGCGACGTTCACAGGGATCGGCTTCGTCGACGAGGCGTTCTATTTCTCGTTCGGCCAGCCTGGCGGAATCGCCCTACCCGACGCGGCGGAGCTCGAGTTCTCGTCGCAGATGACGGTCGAGGCGTGGATCCGTCCCGACGAGATCTCCACGTCGCGGCCGATCGTCAGCAAGATGAGCGCGTTCGACGGCGCCTACGCGCTTCAAATCGAACCGGCCGCGTTCCTCGAGGGAACGGTGACGAACGGAACGAGCTTCGACGGGCTTGCTTCTCCCAACGGCTCCATCGTCCAGGCGAACTGGGCCCACGCCGCCATGACCTTCGACTCCGGCGCGTGGAAGCTCTATCTCGACGGCGAGCTCACAGCATCGCGGCTCTCGACGGTGACCTCGATCTGGGACCTGGGATCGATCCAGCCCCACATCGGGCGCACTCCGTCGGGGTCGCTCGAGTTCGTGGGTTACATCGACGAGGTCGCGATGTACGACCGGGCGCTGACCGCCGCCGAGGTGCGTGCGATCGCAGACGCCGGTACGCTCGGGATGTGCCGCTGCGCCGACGCCGACGGCGACGGCTATGGAACGGACGGCCTGTCGTGCCCCGGCGGCACCGCGATCGACTGCGCACCGTCCGAACCGGCACACAGCCCCGGCACTCCCGAGCTGTGCAACGGTCTCGACGAGAACTGCAACGGCGTGCTCGACGACGGTCTGTCGCAGGCGACGTTCTACCGCGACGTCGATGGCGACGGCTACGGCTCGGTGACAAACACGATTCAGGCCTGTGCACCGCCGCCGGGCTACATGGCGAATGCCCTCGACTGCAACGACGGAAATCCCACGATCCACCCCGGAGCCTCCGAGCTGTGCAACGGGATCGACGACGACTGCGACGGCACGCTCGACGATGGCCTGTCGCAGACGACCTTCTATCGGGATGCCGACAACGACGGCTACGGTGCCACGGCACCGACCGTTCAGGCCTGCGCCGCTCCCGCCGGTTACGTCGCGAACGACGACGACTGCAACGACGCCAACCCCTCCATCCGGCCGGGAAGCTCGGACCCCAACTGCAACAACGTGGACGAGAACTGCAGCGGCACCGCCGACGAGGGTTTCGTCTCGCCGCCGCCGTTCTGGATCGCGACGCCGTTCTTTGACACGTTGGGTGGGGTCGTGGCGGGTCGCGACGGCATGACGATGGTCGGCACAGGTGCCCAGGTGATCGTGTGGGGCGGGATCACCGCGCCGTCGCTCCAGCCCACGAACACCGGCATGATCTACAAGCCGAGCTACCCGCCGACCGACCGCTGGAGCCCGACGTCGACGGGCGCCAACGTGCCGGCAGCCCGGACAGCGCACAGCGCCGTCTGGACCGGCACGAAGATGATCGTCTGGGGAGGTTCCACAGTCGGCGGCCTGACATCCACCGGAGGCATCTACGATCCCGCGACCAATTCGTGGACGGCGACTGCAAATTCCAATGCCCCGTCGGGGCGTGGCGGACACACCGCCGTGTGGACCGGATCGAAGATGATCGTGTGGGGCGGTTCCGGACCGAGCGGCGGCGTGTACGATCCGGTCGCGAACTCGTGGACCGTTGTGCAGACGAGTGGCGCCCCCGCGGGGTGGGGCGAGCACACTGCCGTTTGGTCGGGAACGGAGATGCTCGTGTGGGGCGGACTGAACAGTTTCGGAACTCGTGTCGCGAACGGTGGCCGCTACAACCCGGCGACCAACACGTGGCTGCCGATCCCCATCGCATCGGGGCTCGCCGGCCGGAATGGCCACTCGGCCGTGTGGACCGGTTCCTTGATGATCGTGTGGGGAGGAAGCAGCGGAACGCAGTACTTGGGCGACGGGTCCAGGTTCAACCCGACGACCGGTTCCTGGACGGGTCCCATTGGTGGTCCCACCCAGCGAGCGGCTCACTCCGCCGTGTGGGACGCGGCGCACGGCCGGATGGTCGTGTGGGGTGGGTACGACGGTTCGACCGCGATGTTCAGCGGCGCCACCTACGAACCGGTTTCGTCGACCTGGGCCGCGTTGACCTTTCCCAACCCTCCACCCGCGCGCCTCAAACACGCCGCGGTCTGGCTGTCGGCGAGCCAGGACATGGTCGTGTGGGGTGGGCGCTCGGGCTCGAGCTACCTCAACTCGGGTGGCCGCGTCGTCGCCGTCGCCACGACCTGCGGGGTCGGCCCGTGCACACGACCGAGCGGCTACACGTGCAGCTCCGGGCAGCTGGGCTACGGCTGCACGCCCGGTGCTCCCGGGACCGAGACGTGCAACGGTATCGACGACGACTGCGACGGCCCGAGCGACGACGGCATTCCCGCGCCGTCGGGTGTGCCCTCGATCTCGGAAGCGAGATCCGGCATCGACGACGCGTCGATCTCTTGGCCTGCGATCCCCGGCTCGACCGGCTACGACGTCGTCATCGGCGGCCTGCTCGCGCTGCGCTCGAGCTCGGGCGATTTCACCACCAGCACCACGGCGTGCGCGGCCGACGACACGTCGGGCCTGTCCGCGATCGAGACGTCGAGCCCCGCGCCGGGCGACGGCACGTGGCATCTCGTCCGCCCGGTGAACGACTGCGGCGGCAACGGCAGCTACGACGAGACCACGACGAGCCAGCAGGGAAGCCGCGACACCGAGATCGACGCATCTCCGGAGGCGTGTCCATGACCGCGACGAGCGGGAACGAGCTGGCGACCTCCGGCGCAGCCGGGGTATCATCGCTGCCCTTCCTCGCGACGGGATCGAGCGATGGCGAGCTTCGACGGCGTTCCGACGATCGAGCTGTTGCAGCGGGCGCGCGACGGCGACGGCGAAGCGCTCGACCGCTTGCTCGCGCGCTATCTCCCCATGTTGCGGCGCTGGACGTCGGGCCGGCTCCCGCGCTGGGCGAGAGACCTTCTCGATACCGACGACATGATCCAGGAAACGATGATCAAGACGCTGCGCAACGTCGACGGCTTCGCGCCTCGGAGCGAGGGTGCGCTCGCCGCCTACTTCCGGCAAGCGGTCGCCAACCGTATTCGGGACGAGTTGCGGAACGCGACGCGCCGGCCGCATCGCGCGGACCTCGCCTTCGACCGCGAAGCCGACGACCCCTCGCCCCTCGACGCTGCGATCGGAGCCGAGGGCGTGCTGCGCTACGAAGCTGCGCTCGACCGGCTCGAGCCCGAGGAACGGGAACTGATCTTGGCGCGCATCGAGCTCGACCTCGAATGGAGCGAGGTCGCGCGAGCGTGCGGCAAGCCGACTCCCGACGCGGCGCGCATGGCGGTTCGGCGCGCGCTCTTGCGTCTTGCGGCGGAGATGGCCGATGGCTGACGATCGGGCGGTAGCGCTCGCCGTCGCCGACGACATCGCGGAAGGCCGGTCCGTCGACTGGGACTCGGCGCTTCGCACTGCGGACGGCGAGCGCGAGCAGACCTTGATCCGACAGCTGCGACTCGTCGCCGGGCTCGCCGAGGTCCACCGCGGTCCTGCCAGGCTCACGTCCGAGACTGCCGCCGCCGACCTCACGCAGACATTCATGAATGTCGAGGAGCCGCCTCCCGCCTCGGTGCGAGTGTGGGCCCACCTCGAGCTCCGCGAACGCCTCGGCGCCGGTGCCTTCGGTATGGTGTATCGCGCGTGGGATGCACGGCTCGACCGCGAAGTCGCGCTCAAGCTGTTGAACGCCGGCCCGGCTACCCGCGTCGCCGTGTCGCGCGCCATCGAGGAGGGGCGCCTGCTCGCGAAGCTGCGCCATCCCAATGTCGTGACGATCTACGGCGCGGAAGTCCACGGCGGTCAGGTCGGCATCTGGATGGAGTACGTGCGCGGCCGCTCGCTTGAGGAGCTGCTCGCGAAGCAAGGTCCGTTCGGCGCGCACGAGGCCGCGTTGATCGGTGTCGACCTGTGCCGGGCGCTTGCAGCGGCGCACGCGGCGGGTGTGATCCATCGCGACGTAAAGGCGAGCAACGTCCTGCGCGAGCAGGGCGGGCGCATCCTGTTGACGGATTTCGGTGCTGGCCTCGAGCTGCGCGAGGCCGACATCGCCGCGCGGGCCGTGTCCGGCACGCCGCTCTACATGGCGCCCGAGCTGTTTCACGGCGGCTCTGCCTCGCCACGATCGGATCTCTACAGCTTGGGTGTCCTCCTGTTCCGGCTCGTCACCGGATCCTATCCGGTCACCGGCGAGACGTGGCACGAGCTCAAGGACAAGCACGGGCGGCGCGAGAGAGAGCTGCTGCGCGACCTGCGACCCGAGCTGCCCGCGGCGTTCACGCAGGCCGTCGAGCGTGCGATCGCCGAGGACCCGGACGAGCGCTATCCGACCGCGGGACGGATGGAGCAGGCGCTGGCCGGAGCGCTCGGTGTCGAAGCGAAACCGATAGCAGTCGCAACCAAGCGGGCGGGGTCGCTGCGCTGGGTGCTCGCCGCCGGGGCGATCGTCGTGCTCGCCGGCGCGCTTGCCGCGTGGAACGTACTGTGGAACGACGGCGCGCGTCCAGAGGCGGCGCCGTATCGTATAGAAGCTGCGATCTACCGAACCCCGAATGGCTCGACGGAACGCCAGCGCATCGACAACGGTGCTCGTCTCGAGTTCGGCGACGCGATCGAGCTCGAGCTGCGGGTATCGGCTCCGGTCCACGTCTACGTGATCAACAAGGACGCAACCGGTCGATCGTTCGCTCTCTTCCCGATGCCCGGCTACGTACCACAAAATCCGCTCGCCGCCGGAACCCACCGCCTGCCCGGTGTCCAGGCCGGACTTCGGAGAGCCTGGAGCCCCAACGAAGGGGGCGGCCGCGAACAGATGCTCGTGCTGGCGACGCCCGAGCGACTCGTCGAGTTCGAAGCTGAGATGAGCAAGCTCGCGCGTCCAGGAGACGCAGCGATCGCGATCCCCGAGGCGTCCGCAACGATCCTCCGCGGTCTCAGCGGAATCGTCACCTTGCCGGAGGCTGCGACGGGAAGCGGCTCAGCCGATGCCTTGTTTCGAATGGCCGAGCATTTCGCGGGCGCTGCCGAGACGGTCGAGGGTGTCTGGCTTCGCCAGATCGAGCTCGAAGGCCCTCCTTCGTCGTGACCGGGCCACCCCTCGACCGGCGTCTCCCTACAAGCGCGCTCCTCGCCGTCGCGCTCCTCGCGTCGCTCGTCGCCCTCGGCGGCTGCAGCACACGCACGGTTACGGAGCTGCCCGATTTCGGCCCGGCCCACGAGCGACTGGCCGCGGGCGATGTCGCGGGTGCGCTGGCGGCCGCCAAGCGACTGCTCGATCCCGTGGAAGACGCGGAGCCACAGGTGTGTGCCGCCATCGAAGCACTCGCGCTTCGCTTCTACGAGGTGGGAACTCACGAGAGCGTGCAGGCCGCCCGCGAGATCTTCGAGCGCGCGCTAGCTCTGCGCGAGCGACGACCGGAGGATGACCCCGCGGGGCTCGGACAATCGCTGCACGACCTGTCCGGTCTCGCGTTCAATGATGGCAGCTACGAGCGCGCCGAGGAGTACGAGCGCAGGGCGCTGGCGGTCCGCGAGCGCGCGCTCGGGGCCACGGCGAATGCGACGATCGAGAGCCGGCGGGATTTGGGCTACGTTTTCACAAAACAGGGTCGCCTCGCCGAGGCGAGACCGCACCTCGAACAGGCGCTCGCAGCCCTGGAGGCCGCGCCCGAGCCGGACGCGCTCGGCATCGCGATCGCGATCAACTACCTCGCCGATCTCGATCGCATCGAGGGTCGCCACGCCGACGCCGAGGCGCGACTCGCTGCACTGATTCGCGCCGGTCCCGACGCGCTCGGCGACGCCCGCAACCAGTTCACGCTCTTTCTCAACAACCTTGCCGGCATCTACCGCGACCAGGAGCGCTTCGCCGAGGCCGAGACGCTGTTGCGCCAGTCCCTGGCCCTGCGCGAGGCGGAAGAACCGCGCGATCCCGGCTACATCGCCGTGGCCACGCTGAACCTGGCCGAGCTGTACCGCGTGCAGGGACAGCTCGACGACGCCGAGCCTCTCTACCTGCGGGCACGGGAGCTCGCCGTAATCGCCCTCGGGCCCGACAGCCAGGACATGGTCGAGTTCGTCAGCCAGCTCGGCGTGCTGTATCGCGAGCGGGGAGACCTCGCTCGGGCAGAGCCGCTGATCGCCGAAGCGCTGCACCTGGCCCGACCCGGATCGGACGAGCTCCGGGTGGCGACTGCCGCCATGGACCTCGGCGAGGTGCAGCGTCTTCTCGGACGGTGCGACGAGGCGCGAAACACACTCGCCGAAGCGGTCGCGATTCGAGAGCGGATTCTCGGGCCGGCACACCCGTCCGTCGCCGAAGCGCTCGTCGTCCAGGCTCGATGCCTCGTCGCCGATCCCGAAGCTCGCGAAAGCGCTCAGCAGACGCTCGACCGTGCAATCGCAAACCTGGAGGACTCGGAGAACCATCCGCTGTCGAAGATCGAAGCCCTGTCGATGCGCGCCGAGCTGGCGGAGGGACGCGATCCTGCAAGTGCTGCGCGCGATCTCGCGGCAGCGGTCGAGTATGTGGAGCAGCTCCGGCCGCTGCGCGGAGGGGGTGAAGGATCACGCGCCGAGTTTCTCGACCGCTACGGGAGCCTCTATGCGCGGCGCGTGCGCCTTGAGGTCGAGGCGGGCCGGCCCGCGCGTGCGCTTGAGATCTCCGAGCGCGCACGGGCGCGCGTCTTGCTCGACCAGCTCGCGGTCGCACGAGTCGGGGAACACGCGACGGGTGGTCCCGCAGCCGAGCGCCAGCGTCGAGCGCGATCCTTCGTCGCCGAGCTGCGCGAGCGCATCGAGTTCGAGCAGTCCCGTCCCGGTATCGACGCCGGGGAACGCAGGCGTCGCCTCGCCGACCTCGACGGGCAGATCGAGGGCGCGACGCGCGAGCTGCGTACGCTCTGGGACGAGATGCGAAACGACTCGCCGGCCTGGCGTGCGGCGACGGGTGGTTCGGCTCTGTCCGCAGGTGAGCTCCAGCGCAGGATCGTGCCCGGCGATGGCGTCGCACTCGTGTATTCGCTCGGAGATGAGCGCTCGTTCGTCTTCGTCGTTCCGCCGCCGCCCGCGACGATCGAGGCGTTTCCGCTGTCGATCGCGACGGCCGATGCCGCAGCGCTTCGCGCGGCAGCGGGGCCGCTGTCGCGTTCGGACGTGCGCACGATCCTAGGAGGGTTGCACGATGGCGGTGCTCCTAGCGGGCTCCTCGCTCGTCTTTCCGCCGTACGCGCTGCGACGACGCGCGGGCTCGGCGGCATCGCGACCCTTGACGGCGATCCCACCGCAGCGCTCCACGCCCTGTGGCGAACGCTCGTCCCGCAGCCCGTGTGGCAGCGGATCGCAGACCTGCCTCGCGTGGTGGTCGTGCCCGACGGACCGCTGTGCCTGCTGCCGTTCGAGGCGCTCGTCCTCGATCGCGGCCGCGACGCACGGTCGACGCGCTACTGGCTCGACGACGGGCCGGCGATCCGCTACGCACCGTCGGCAACCGCGCTGGCCAAGCTTGTCGAGCGCGATGCGAAACGGCGCAAATCCGATGCCAACCAGGTGCTCAGCGTCTCGGACCCGGCGTACGCCGCCGCAACGGCACAGACGAGCTTCCCGTCGCGCGAAGGCGTGCTTCCACGGCTTCCCGGAACCGCGCGCGAGAGCCGCGCCATCCTCGAAGCCTTCGGCGACGCGTCGCGCGTCGTGCTGCTCCATGGCGAGAAGGCGAGCGAGGCCGCCGTGCGCCGCGAGATCGCGGACAAGCGGTGGGTGCATCTCGCGACCCACGGTATCGTCGACGAGCGCAAGGACGCGCTCTTCGCCGCTTTGGCCCTTGCCCCGCCCACCGCGGGCGCTCCGCGCAGCGACGACGACGGGCTCCTCGAGCTGCTCGAAATCTACGAGCTCGAGCTCGACTGCGACCTCGCGGTGCTCTCCGCCTGCCGCAGCAACGCCGGCCGGCTCGTGACGAGCGAAGGCGTGTTCGCGCTCTCGCGCGGCTTTCTCGTGGCCGGTGCGCGCAGCGTCGTGGCCAGTCAGTGGTCCGTCGACGACGCATCGACGGCCGATCTCGTCGGCGAGTTGTTCTCCCGAATCGCCTCCGCCCGGCGCGACGGCCGCTCCCCCGACGTCACGATCGCTCTGCGCGACGCCAAGCTCACGCTGCGACGCGACCCGCGCTGGGCCCATCCGTTCTTCTGGGCGCCATTCGTGCTTACCGGCCTCGACACGCATGATGCCGCCTCTCGTCCAGAGCGGGGTACGCAAACGGCAGGTCGGAGACTTTGAGCGCTTCAAGAGCCTGATCGAAGCGGGAGCACTGCCGGGGGCTTGAGCCGAACGCTACGCGTCTTCTTGCCCGGTCTTGACCACGCCACCCCTGATGCCGAGTCCCACGATCACGGCCGCCCCGATGACGATCCAGGTAGAGCTGACCGCCAGATTACTCGCCCCGTAAGCCAGGCCGCCCACGACGATCAAGACTCAGAACGAAGATCACTTCTTCGCCATCGTCCGGGACTACCACGCCATACACATCACTCTTGTCCGTCGCGACCGTACCCAAGGCATTTCCGTCGAGATCAAACAGCTTCACGGTACGTGCCCCAGGCTCCAGCACATACGGATACCGATACCAGTCGTACAGCACGGCACCCGTATTGGAAAAGCTGAGTTGCACTTCCGGTTCAGTCATTGACCAGAGTACTCGGCCCTCGTTGTTCATGAGGTGGGCCCGAATGCCTCTAGCCGGGAGGTCAGCAGCTAGAGACTGGTACGCCAGAAGGCGCTTGCCGTCAGGTGAATAGGACAAGGAGTAGATCTTTCCATCGAACTGTGTCTGGCTGGTTATTCCTGATGACGATACCTGAATCACAATGGACGCATCGAACATGTTTCGAGGATCGTCCTGGTATTTGTAAGCGACCACTGCCGCCATGTCGCCGCCAGCGGCGTGTATCGGAACGGAGTCCGCCACCCTCCAGCCTGCTGGATATCGAATAACGAGGTCTAACGAAGCAAGCGCCTCACCGGAGAACGCGGCCGCTAGTATGACGCTGATGAGGTATCGCATCGGGGTTAGCAAGATATCGTTTCCACACGACGCTCAAGGCCCGGCCGTGGCGAGCTTGAAGGCGCGCACGGGCACCTCGGTCCATCCGTCCTGGCCTTCGACGAGAGTCAGGCTCCGATCCAAAGGGGGGCCGGTGATCACCTGGGTCTTGCCCGTCCGCGGCCAGAATACCTCGATCTTGTCGATGCGCGACGCCCGCCCCAGGCCGATCGATTGCCGGTGCGGGTTAGCACCGAAGGTCGCGCCCGAATTGACATGCTTGTAGATCGAGCGTGGCCGGCCATCCTCGAGGACATCGACCCGGATGCGCGCGCCGACGCCGGCCCGGTTCGATTCCTTGCCGACGAGCCCGATGACGATCCAGTGATTTCCGAAACCCGGGTTCTCGTAGAACGCGTCGCGGTATTTGTCACCGGTGTACGCGCCCCCCATCTGTTCGACGATGTCTTGATCGCCGTCGTTGTCGAAATCGGCGAAGACGATCGCATGCCCTTTTTGCAAGTGGCCGAAACCACCGGCGTAGGTCACGTCCACGAACCGGCGCCCGGAGTCGTTCCGGTACATCAGGTTGGGGACCAGGCTCTCGTAGTCGGGACTGCCGGTGCCGAGATAGAAGTCGAGCCATCCGTCGTTGTCCAAATCCCCGAAGTTAGCGCCCATCGGGAGCGTCGGTTGGTCCAGGCCCCATGCGGCCGTGGCGTCGGTGAAGCCCCCCAGTCCGTCGCCGAGGTACAACACGGGGAGTGAGCCGTCGGGGACCGGTTTCCCGAGATAGTACGCCGCCACCGGGGCGATGCTCGCGCCGCGGTAAGACGACGACATGTAGGACGAAACGAAGAGATCGAGATCGCCGTCGTTGTCTACGTCGAAGAACCAGGTCGGAAAGCTCGCGATCGGCAACGCCACGCCGAGCTGCGGCGCGACGTCGATGAACGTGCCGTCGCCGCGATTGCGGTAGAGTCGATTTGGTTGCCCGAGGTTCGAGACGTACAAGTCCGGATAGCGATCGTTGTCGAAGTCGCCCCAGGTCGCGGCCTTGGCAAAGGCCAGGTTCGTCACGCCCGCGGCCGCGGCCACGTCCTCGAAGGTTCCGTTCCCGCGATTGCGAAACAGCTGGCTCGGCGCTTTCGTTTCCCCGCGGTGCTCGTTGCCGATGAACAGGTCGAGGTCGCCGTCGAGGTCGTAGTCGGCCCACCCGGCGGCCTGGCTCGGAAAGCGCACGGAATCCAGGCCCGCTTCATGGGCGACGTCGGTGAATCGCGCGCCGCCGTCGTTGCGAAGCAGAGACCGCGGATGCTTGCCCTGCTCGCCCATCCACGCCCCGCGCAGGACGAGCAAGTCGATGTCGCCGTCGTTGTCGTAATCCGCGTGGAACAGGTTCAGGCCGCCGAGCAGGCCGTCGAGACCCGCGGCCGTGGTCCGATCCTCGAACGTGCCGTCGCTCCGATTGATGAACAACCGCAACTGTCCGTGAACGTCCATGGTCGAGATGATCAAGTCGATGTCGCCATCCCCGTCGTAGTCGTCGGCGCCGACCCCGCCGGCCAGACTGAACTCGTCGAGTCCTAGCGCCGATGCCACGTTAGGAAAGCGCGGGAAATCGGCGGGTCCGCGGAATCGATCGGGGGGTAGGCGCCAGGCGGCGGGGACACCCGCGGGCCAGTCTCCGAGCGTCATGTGCGCGATGTTCAAGAGCCACAGCGCCTTCAAGTGGAGAGACGCGTCAGGAGTGGAGTTGCGCAAGACTTCGGAGAAATATCCGGCGGCCTTCATGGCACCCTCACGATCGGTGTGGACCCCGCCGCCGCGGATCGGCATCACGCAACTGTCCGCATTGTGCCGCAGGCAGCAGTTGCGAGTCTCGGCGAACCTCATCCAGCCGACGCCGAGGTTGAGGCGCAACTGGTTGACCGTTTCCTCGGACAGTCCTTGTGCGCGAAGGGCCGTCACCTGGGCGAAGGCCCGCTCGAGTTGCTCGATACCCGCGGTCTCGTTCCCCAGGAGCAACTCGGCCATTCCGAGGCGCGCCTGAGCCTGCCACTGCTGGATCGAGCCGGCGGGGAGGGCGGCAACCTGCGTGCGCAGCTCGCGCGCGAGCTGCTCGCCCTGGAACGGGTTTTCTTCGGGTGCGCGGCGTGAGATCTCGGCGAGCTCGGTTACGACCCGCGACGGTGCGGGGCTCGCCGGAGCGACATCCTTCGGAGTCGCTGCGCCCGAGTCGGTCGGCCCGACGCAACCGGCCAGGATCATGGCACCGATCAGCGCCGCCGCGGCGGAAAATCGTTCGACGCGATCCGAGAACTTCGATGATTTGCTGTGTCTGCTCATCGGCCGGGTTTCTCCTGGTTTTTCTTGACGGGAACAAGATACGTCAGAGTGCCGGACTCGAGCGAGAAGAATAACGAGCCCTCCGATCGCCGCCCCTGCGGTCATCCGGCGCATCGCGGGAAGGCGAACCGAGCCACTCCGGGAACCCCGGAGGACGAATCAGTGGACCCGAGCCACCCTGGCCGAAGTCTGGTGATCCTCGTGGTTCGGCTCTCACACCCGCTGAGTGCCGAGTTACCCGTACCATCGATACTCTTTTTCAGGTAGCGGGCTCTCCGACAGACTCGGGCGGGTTCGAAAGTCAAACATCAGAGTCGCTGTCTGAGCGATGTGCCCATGTTGACGAACGAGCAGAACAGTCGTAGCGTCCGCTACATCATGAACCCCATGCAACCGCGTGACGTGCGGAAGACAAGCCAATCTTCCACGCGCTCCATCTGGCCCGGCGTGCTGGTGGCTATTCTGATGGGTACTCTCGTCACCAGCGCTCAGGACGCCGCGGAAGAAGTGCCGCGCCCTGTGGAAATCCCGCCTGACAAGTCCAATTACAACCTCTTCCATTCGACTCCGCGAGAGTTGATGCGCGAGATGAGCACGGATCGACCGGACCAGACGGAATCGCCCCACACGGTGGACGCCGGGCGTTTCCAGGTGGAGATGGACGCGGTGAGCGCGGTGTTTGACCGTGATCGCTACGGCGGCGGCGACTTGCG